>NZ_JACGAS010000002.1:0-137796 GCF_020138135.1 Campylobacter sp. RM12647
ATTTTCTATTAGTTCGGCTAATCTTGATTTGTTTTTTTCTAAATGTTCATTTTTTACTAAAGTTAAAGCCGCATTTGCTAAATCTCTTACCATACTTTCTACATCACGACCAACAAAACCAACTTCAGTATATTTACTAGCTTCTACTTTAATAAAAGGCAAGCCCATTAATTTAGCAATTCTTCTTGCAATTTCTGTTTTACCCACACCTGTGCTTCCTATCATTAAAATATTTTTAGGAACAACATCATCTTGCATACTTTCTTCAAGCTTTAATCTTCTATATCTATTTCTTAAAGCAATAGCAATTACCTTTTTAGCTTTTTCTTGACCTATTACATATTCATCTAAAAATTCAACAATTTCTTTAGGTAACATCTGCATTCTTAATCCCTTAATTCATAAGTAGTTATATTTGTGTTTGTATAAATACAAATCTCTCCTGCAATTTTAAGACTTTCTTTAACTAAAGTTAATTCATCTAAATTCGCATGATTATGCAATGCTCTTGCAGCACTAAGTGCGTATGCTCCACCACTTCCAATAGCACAAATGCACTCATCTTGTGGCACAACTACATCGCCTGTCCCGCTTAATAAAAAGATTTGTTTTCTATTTAAAACTATCATCATAGCTTCAAGTTTTCTTAAGTATTTATCTTTTCTCCACTCTTTTGAAAACTCAATAACAGCTCTTTCTAAATCTCCTTTTTTACTCTCAAGCATTTTTTCAAACATATCAAATAAAGTAAAAGCATCAGCAGTGCTTCCTGCAAAACCTGCTAATACTTTTCCTTCATAAAGCTTTCTAAGTTTTACTGCATTACCCTTTAAAACCGTATTTCCAAAAGTAACTTGCCCGTCACCACCAATTACTGAAGCGTCTTTTCCTTTATAAGCTAAAATCGTAGTAGCGTGAAACATTAAGCACCTTTTACCACTACTACAAATTCAGCAACAATGCCATGACCTAATTTTGCACTCACTTTATACTCACCTTCTGCTTTAATAGCATAATCTTGAATACTTTTTTTATCAAGTTCAAGGTTAAATTGCTCTTTAATAGCGTGTGAAATTTCATCTTTTGTAACTCCACCAAATAATGCTCCATTAGCACCTAATTGTTTTTTAATAATAACTTTTTTATCAGCTAAACTATCTTTTAATTTATTCATTAATTCAAGCTCATATCTGTCTTGCTCTTCTTTTTTCTTTAAATCACTTGCGTGTTTTCTAAGCACTTCTGTGCTAGCAACTTTTGCAAAACCTTTACCGATTAAGAAATTTTGACCATAACCATCTTTTACTTCCTTAACTTCTCCGGCTTTACCTAAGCCTTTTACATCTTTAATTAATAAAACTTTCATAATTTCTCCTTTTTGTAATATTATTGATTGTAATAAAAAAAAGTATATTTTACGCAAATTATTATGTGGAATTTAAATCTATAATGAATGATTTAAATTCTAATACTTTATTTGATTAAGTATGTCGTAATTATAACAACCCATCTGCTCGCCTAAATCACAAGCTTTTTTACTTAATTTAAGCGCTTTATTATAGTCTTCTTTTACACCTTCGCCATTAAAATAAGCAAGAGCTAAATTATTGCAAGCCATAGGATATTCTCCATCGCAAGCTTTTTCATATAATTTAATTGCTTTATTGTAATCTTGTTCTACGCCTTTTCCTTCGCTATACGAAACGCCAGCATTATAACAAGCATTAAAAACTTCTCCATCACAAGCTTTTTCATACAACTTGATTGATTTACTATAATCTTGCTTTACACCTTGTCCAATATAATAAGAATTACCTAAATTATAACACGCTTCAAAAACATCTGCATTACAAGCTTTTTCATATAAGTTATTTGCTTTTTTGTCATCTTGTTTTATACTTTTTCCATTTTTATATATCCAACCTAAACCAAAACAAGCACCAAACTCATTTGCATCACAAGCTTTTTTAAATAGCTTAATTACTTTTGAATAATCTTGCTTTACATATTTTTCTTGACTATAAATATAACCTAAAAAACTGCAAGACTTAAAATTATCTTTAGCACATTCTTTTTCCCAAATTTTAGCAGCTTTTTCGTATTCTTTATTTTTATAATACTCTAAACCTTGATTAGCAAAACAAAACACGCTAATAAATACAAATAATAAGATTTTTCTCATTTTTATTCTTTAATATCTTTTTGATAATTTTCTACAGCTTTATTCCACATTAGTTTATATTTGCGTTTAAGATATTCAATTTCTTCTCTAGCTAATTCTAATTCTTTATTTAGAGTATCTATTACTTTTCTATCTTCATCATAAAGCTCTTGCATAGAATAAAGTGCTTCTTTTAAAAAGGCATTTTCACCCCTTAAAACTTCTAAAGTTTCATCTTTTGCATCTAAGACTTTCTCGTGAAGATTAAGAATAGTTCCTATTGTCTTTTCTATAAAATTACCTGCAGGGGTATTTGCAATATCTTGAACTTCTATGTTTTTATCTTTTACAGGAACGATTGCAAAAGTCCCTGCATTTGCTTCTATTAAAAGCTTTTCATTTTCATATTTGTGTTTTAATGAACCACTTTTAATCATAGCCATTACAACTTCTTCATTCAAATGAACTAATTTGCAAAATTCACTAAGTTCAAGATATGTTTGCATAAAAACTCCTATGCTCTTAAAAAGCTAAATTCTGGCAATAAAGATGGGCTTAAAATCTCATTTATATTGCCACTATGTAATTCGCCAAATTCTTTGTTATTCTCATTTATAAGCTTTTTAAATTTGCAAAAATATTTATCATCACGCTTATAAATTTCGCCTATTTCATTATTCACTAATTCAATATTTGCATTTAATGGAGCAAATATTTCGTATTCATAATCTTTTTTAATAATTCCCTTACTAGCTATGCTTTTACCATTTTCACTAAACCCATGCACTTGCATTGTGCCTTGCATTATTGAAGTTTCGTGATTTTGAGTATCATCTTTTTCATAAGGTCTAGCCATTAAATACCCATCAGTAAATCCACGAGATTTTAAAGTATTTAACTCATCATCATATTTTTTCGCATCAAATTGATTGTTTAAAGTATCAATTACAGCTTGTTTGTAAGTTCTAGTTGCACAAGCTACATAATATTCACTCTTAGTTCTTCCTTCTATTTTAAAGGCATTTATGGCATTTTTTTCCATAATTTTGTCTATATAATTAGCAAGCTTTAAATCTTTAGAATTAAAAATATGTGTTCCTAAATCATCTTCCACTATTCTAAATAAAGCATTATTTTCTGGATTTTTCGCATATAATTCATAAGGAAATCTACAATCATTAGCACATGCACCAAGATTTGAGCGTCTTCCACTCTGAACTGCTGATATTAAACACCTTCCACTATAAGCAAAACACATTGAGCCATGCACAAATGCTTCTATTTCAATATCTGCATTTTTTGCTATATCACAAGCATCTTTTAAGCCTAATTCTCTAGCAATTACAACTCTTTTTGCACCTAAATCCTTATAAACTAAAGCATCTTCATAATTTAAAATATTTGCTTGAGTGCTAACATGGATAGGAATATTAGGAGCTATTTGTTTTGCTAATCTCATAGCACCTATACTAGCGATTATTAACGCATCAGGTTTTAGCTCGGCAAGTAAGGCTAAATGTCTTTTAAGACCTTCTAGTTGAGCACTCACATGAAAACCATTAACCGTTGCATAAACTTGCACACCTTTGCTATGAGCATATTTTATACCTTCTGCAAAGCTAGTTTCATCAAATTCTTTAGCAGCACGAGAGCGTAAAGAAAACGATGAAAGTCCTGCATAAACAGCATCAGCACCATAATTTACAGCAATTTTTAATTTTTTTAAATTACCTGCTGGAGCAATTATTTGTGGAGTTAGCATTATTTTTTACCTAATGACGCAATTAATGCTTCAATATCATCATTTGTAACCAAATCAGCTGTGCTATCTCCTTCAATATGAACAGCACTACTAACTCTTTTTTCATCATCAATTCTGCCTTCAAACAAGCTATTCATATACTTAGATAATGCTCTCATTACATTAATTACACGCTCAATTTTTTGTCTATGAATATCTTGATATTGCATAGCATCCATTGCCATCATAGCTTCATCTTGTCCCATAGCTAGATTATCTAATGCTTCATCAATTTTTGCTAATTGTTCTTTGCATTCAGCTAAACATTCACTAAATTTATTAACATTAGGAAATTTCTCATTTAAAGTTGTAAATAACTCAACTTGATTTTGAACTGATTTTTTAAAGGTTTTTATAATCTTTTCAGCAGTTGCAAAATAATCCATCATTGTTTCAATTTTTTCAAGTAATTCAGTAGCTTTAACTTCACTATCACGAGTTACATCATCTAATTGATTTACAACTTTATGATCTTCTGTTGGTGGTGGTGGTGGCCAAGATTTCCTTGAATCTGGTCTATATGATTTATATTCTTCTTCTAAACTCAATTCTTCATCTTCTAAATCTTCAATTGCTTCACTAGGCTCTACAACTTCTTCTTTTATATCATTAACAATTTCATCTTCAAAATCATCAAGCCCACCAGCCATTAAAGCATCTAATTCTTCTTGCGTCATTATTTTTCTTCCTTAAAATAATACTTAATTAAAAAATATTAGCTAAAATCATAGCTAATCAAATCTAACTTAAGGTTAAAAAAATGGCTAAATTTGTAAATAATGTTACCGAATTCTTTGATTTTTGCATAAGCAATGAAATAAAGTTTGTAGATTTTAGATTTACTTCTCTTGATGGCACTTGGAATCATCATACATACACTATGAAAAGTGTAACAAAAGATACACTTACTAATGGAATTCCTTTTGATGCAAGCTCATATAAGGGCTGGCAACCAATTGAAAAAAGTGATATGATATTAATCCCTGATGTTACAACAACTTTTATTGACCCATTTACAAGCGACAATACCGTTATTGTAATCTGTGATATTTTTGATGTTTATAAAAATGATTTTTATGAAAAATGCCCAAGAACAATAGCAAAAAGAACTCTTAAAATGCTAGAAAGTAGTGATATTGCTGATACTGCGTATTTTGGTGCTGAAAATGAATTTTTCATCTTTGATGATATTAAAATCGTAGATACAATGAATTATGCTATGTATCAAATAGACACAGAAGAAGGTGAATGGAATGATGGTAAGCATTATGAAGACGCTTATAACACCGGTCATCGCCCAAGAAGAAAAGGTGGTTATACTCCAGTTCCTCCTGTTGATAGTATGCAAGATTTAAGAGCTGAAATGGTTCAAGTTTTAGAGCGTGTTGGTATTGAATGCTTTGTTCATCACCACGAAAACGCACAAGGTCAAGGAGAAATCGGGGTTAAGTTTAATACTTTAGTAGAAGCTGCTGATAATGTTCAAATATATAAATATGTAGTAAAAATGGTAGCTCATCTAAATGGTAAAACTGCTACATTTATGCCAAAACCACTTCATCTTGATAATGGTAGCGGAATGCACGTTCATATGAGCTTATTTAAAAATGGTAAAAACCTATTCTATGATAAAAGTGGCTATGCAGGACTTAGCAAGACTGCAATTCATTATATAGGTGGGGTTTTAAGACACGCAAGAAGTGTAACAGCATTTACAAATCCAACTACTAATTCTTATAAAAGATTAATCCCAGGGTTTGAAGCTCCATCAATTCTAACTTACTCTTGTCAAAATCGTTCGGCTAGTTGTAGAGTGCCTTATGGAATTAACGAAAAAAGTGCTAGAGTTGAAATGCGTTTTCCTGATAGTTCTAGTAATGTGTATTTGGCATTTTCATCTATGCTTTTAGCAGGACTTGATGGAATTAAAAATGAGCTTACTGCAGCTGGACCTATGGATGAGAATTTATTTAAATTAAGCCTTGATGAAATTAGAGAAAAAGGAATAGAACAATTACCACATACTCTAAGGGGTGCTTTAGAGAGCTTAATCCGTGATAATGCTTATTTAAAACCTGCATTTACTGATGTTTGCATACAAGATTATCAACATATGAAGTTTAAAAATCAAGTTTGGCCAGTAGAACAACGCCCAACTGCATACGAATTTAAAACTACATATTCTTGCTAATTATTTAGAGGTTGAAAAACCTCTAAAGTATTAATCAATTTGAACGCTTTTTACCCTACTAAAATTATCATTTTTTGCAAGACTTAGTCTAATTATACTATCTTCATTAGCAATTAAACTATGATTAATATTAGCAGCTACTTTTATACTCATCAAATCTTTTAGATTTATACTTTTATTATCAATTATAAACTCAATATCCCCTTTTAAAACTTGAACTACAATCACTCCTGGAGCTTTATGCTCTTGCATAATTTTACCTTTTGGTAAAATAATTTGGATTTCTTTGTTTGCTTCATCATCATAAATTGGAGTTATTTTTAACTCACTTGAATTACCTTGCCATTCTTTTACTTCATAAATTACATTAAATTTCATAAAATCTCCTTTGAATAATTTTAGGAGTATTTTACTCTTTAAAGAAATAAAAAGACTTGATTTATCTCATTTGTTCTAATACAAATTCAGGTGTCATTTGTTTCATACAATTGTGATGCTTTAAAGGGCATACTTTTTTAGCACAAGGAGAACAAGACAAAAACAATGAAAATAACTTACCATTATTACAAAAAGGATATGTTTGTTTTGTATTCGTAGGTCCGAAAAATGCTAGAACTTTTATATTAAAACTAGCACCTAAATGCATAATTCCACTATCATTTGCCAATAAATAATCAAGACTAGAAACTGCTAAAGCCAATCTTTTAATATTAGTTCTACCGCACAAATTAATGGCTTTTATATCGTATTTTTTAAGCTCATCTTCAATAAAATTACAAATTCCAGCTTCATTCTTAGTCCCAAAAAGTATTATTTTATGCTCTTTAAAAGTGCTAGCAATTTTTGCAAAATAACTAGGCTCATAGCATTTAGCAGCACCATAATTAGCACCAGCTGCTATTCCTATTAGTTTTCTTGTTTTAAGCTTTTTAAAAGGTAAAGCTGTGTTTAATTGCTCGTCTAATCCAAGTGGCTTTATTAGATTAAAATATTTTAAAACTTGATGAGTATTATCACTTTTGTTTGCTTTAAAATAAAATTTTTTCTTAGCATTTAATATAAATAACAAAAACTTAGATGACAAACTTGCTTTAAATGAAATTCCTAAATCAAATTCTTCTTTTAAAGCCTTAATTTGCTTTAATCTTTGTTTTTTTATCTCTACTACAACTTCACCTAAATCCTTATAAAGCTCACAAGCTACAAAACTTCCATAAAAAGTAATTTTTGCATTAGGATATTTTTTAATTAAAGCATTAATAGCACCAGCAGCCATAATAGCATCGCCTAGCCAATTAGGTAAATATATAAAAATTTTCAATACTCATCCTTATAAAATGTCTTAAATCTTTTGTGAAACCAAAAATACTCGCTAGGATTTTTTTCCCACATTTTTTTCGTGCATTCTAATTGATAAAAGCTAAGTTCTTCTATTGTTTTTTCATTAGCCTTTAATGGCTTAAAAAACTCTATACAATAACCATCGCTAATTTCATAAATATAAACAGGCAATAAATAAGCATCACACCTTTTAGCTATAAGACTTGCTGCATTGCTTTGAGTAACTTTTCTACCATATAAAATAAACTCGCTACTTTCTTTAATATGTGCGTCTTGATCGCTTACAATTCCTACTAATTCATTATTGTTTAAAGCCTTAATCATAGGTCTTAAAGCATTTGTTTTTTCTATTAGTTTTACTCCGAAATTTTCTCTATATTTAGTAAGTATGGCATTAATTTTTGCACTCTCTAAAGCTCTTCCAATTATATTAATTTTACAATTATACTTAATAGCAACAGCAGATGGCAAAATCTCCCAATATCCATAATGTGCTGTTGTAAAAACTATTTTTGCATTAGCACTTAATAAATCTTGTAAATATTCTTCGTTTTTGAATAATTTTATTTGTTGTAATAATTTTTCTTGGCTTATATTTTGATTTTTTACCATTGATAATATATAAAAGGCAAATTTTTTATAAACTTGTTTGGTAATTTCTATACTTTTTGGAGCTTGTGTGAGTTTGCAAAAATGCTCTAAGTTTTTTAAGATTATATTTTTATGTTTTTTATTAATTCTAAATGCTAGGCTACCGATTAAATTAGCAAAGAATTTTAAAATCTTATTGGGAATTAATTTTAGTAAAAAATTAAAAAAATAAAAAATAAAAATATATAAATAATCTCTCATTTGTTAAAAACCTTACTAATAATATCTAAAACTTTTTCTTTATTTACATCGCTAAATTTATAAAAATAATGTTGTAAATTAGATGGACTTATTAATCTTTTTGCAGGTTTTTTATCACATTCGTTTAAAAAAGTTATATTAGGACGATTTAAAACCACAGCAATATGAGTAGTCCCGCTATCATTTCCTATGATTAATTTTGCTAATTTGCTTAAAAACACTAATTCATTTAATGAAATTTTAGGCAAGACTTTAGCATTTTTACATTCTTTTGCAATCTCATTTGCTCTATCAAGTTCTATTTGAGAACCCCAACTAAGCAATATTTTATAATCACAATTTTTACAAATATCAATCAATTTTTCTAAAGGAAGCATTTTATTTATTTTACTTGAGCCATTATGTAATAATATAAATTCATCTTCTATTAAAGGCTTTATTTTATTCATAATATTTTGAGTTTTTATCTCATCATAAATTAATACATCGCTAGTTACTAACTCATCATTTTTAAATTCTTTTAAAGCAAAGCGAGTTAATTCAAGGCTTCTTTTATACACATTTTCTAAATAATCACAATTGCAATGGTTTTTATAAAAATAATAAGCTAACTTTTCTCTTAAGCCATTTTTAGAATATCCATAAGAATTTGCGCTCAAATAATTTGCTAAAAAACCTGATTTTATTCTTCCTTGATAATCAATACTAATATCATATGATTTTTTTAAATGTTTTATCTCTTTTAATGCTTTTATTGGGTGTTTTTTAAGTGGTAATGAATAAATATTATCAAACCAAACAAGCCCATCAAGTAAAAAATAAAACCTAGAATCTACAAAAAAATCAATCCTAGCTTTAGGATATGCAGCTCTTATATAATTAATATGCCATAGCATATGAAAAATATCGCCCATTGCACTAAGTCTAATTATTGCTATTTTCACTTAAATCCTTTGAAATTACGCTTTCAAATTCCTTGATTGCTTGTTCATTTGAAAATTGTAATTTTATTTCTATTCTTCTGCTTGCTTGTTTATCTTCAACGCCATCTTTAAATTTTAAATCATTATAGCTTTTGCCAACTGCTACAAGTAGTTTTTCTAATCTTTTATCATTATAAAACGAATTAATAAATTTCATAATCTCCAAAGCTCTTTTTTGAGATAACTCAAGATTATAAGTAAATCCACCAACACTATCAGTATGTCCTTCAATCACTATACTATCAATATTAGCTAGAATTTCAGGTGAGCTAAGCAAGGCATCAAAATACTTAATTAGAGTTTTTTTAAGCTCTTCTTTTGCACTATCTTTAATCAAATACTCCGCACTATCAAACAAAATACTAGCATTTAAGCTAATACTGCCTGAATTAAGATTGATTAAAATATCATTTGATAATTTATTTTGTAAAGCTTGAATTAATTTTGTTTTATTATTTTTAAGCTTTTCGTATTCAACCTTAAACCCACTCAATTGCTTTGCTAATTCGTCTATTTTATCATCTTTATTTTTTATTTTTATTTCAGTATCTTCAAGATTTTTAAGTAGTATTAAAATCTGTGCGTCTTTTTTGTCAATATTGCTTAATAATTCTTCCTTATTTTTTGCATTTTCATCTAAATTAAGAAGCAATTTTTTAATATAATCATTTGCATCTTTATTTTTATTTAGCTCATCGTTTAATGAAATATTGAGTTTTTCAAGCTCTTCATTTAACGAGCTCAAAAGCTCATCTTTGCTAATTATTAAAGCTTTTGATTCATCTAAATGTTTTTGTTCATTTTTTAGCTCATTTTGTGTAAAAATATATTTTAAAACAATAGCACTAAGAACTAAAATAAATACAAACAACAATCCAGCCATCAAATCAGCATAAACTATCCAAAAATTATTATTATCTTTATTACGCATTATTTATTTTATTTAATACCTGATTTGCTTCTTTACTAAGGTTTTCAATATCAGCTTTTAATTCATCAACTATTCTAAATTCGTGTTTTTCATCTTCATAAATATTTTTAAAATCTAATAATTTAGCTTCTAAATCTTCTTTTAATTTAGCAAATTCTTTCAAGCTATTTTCAATTCTTAATGAAAATTCATCTATCTTTTCTTGCATTTGCTTAGTATTTTTATTGCTTAATTCTAAAGATTTTTGAGCTAAATTTGTATGAACTATCGCAATTTTTTCATAAGATTTAAATAATTCTTTAAAACCCGTAAATTTATCTTGATGAAGTTTTGATATTTCATTAAAAAACTCATTATCATAAAGCTTTGATAATAATAAATTTGTATTAGAAAATAACTCACTATTTTTTCTAAGAGAAATTCTTTCTAATTCTTCTTTACTCCAAAAATATTTTTTACTATTAATTCTATAATTTTCTTTAAAATTATTAATTTTAGCAATACCAAGTCTTGAATAAAACATCCACCAAATAGTAAGAAAAATCCCATAAATTGAAACATAAAAAGCAGTTGAAATTCCGCTAAGCAATAAGCTAATTTCTCCTTCAAGCGCAGCTGAACTACCTACTTTAAAATCAGGCATAGATATTGCAATACTTATAAATGTTCCTAAAATTCCAATCATTGGAAAAACAGCACTAGCAATATATCCAAATGAAAGTGGCTTTAGCTTATGTAAATAATTATCAAAAAATTCATCAAAACTCACATTAGCCTTACTAATTTCATCAATTCTTAAAGAATTATCTTTAATAAAATCTTTTAAATCATTTTCAAAAATTGACGAATTCTTTTTAATTTTTGCATATACACAATATTCATTTTGCGGTGCAAAAAACATAGCAAATACTAAGAGCACAGCACACATTATAATAGTATGTAATGGCATAATAAGTTTTATAATATTTAAATAAGCTAAAATCGCTAACACGAAGACTAATAAAGGTAAAAAGATTAAAAATAAAAAAGAAGAAAATACACTTTTCTTCTTTTTAATAATTATTGTTTGCAAGATTAATTCCTATTCATACAATTTAACTCGCTAAACGCTTGTAAAAGGCGTTTTTGCATAGATTTTTCTCCAGCAACTAACCACATTCTTGGGTCATAATATTTCTTATTAGGCTTATCATCACCTTCAGGATTTCCGATTTGTCCTTGTAAATATCCGTGATTTTTTACTTCATATTCACGAACACCATCCCAAAATGCCCATTGAGTATCAGTATCTATATTCATTTTAATTACGCCGTAATTGATTGCTTCAGTGATTTTTTTTGCTTCACTACCACTTCCGCCGTGGAATACAAAATTAAGTGGTTTTGCACCCTTTTGTAAATATTCTTGACAATTATGCAAAATTACTGGCTCAAGTCTTACATTTCCTGGTTTATAAACCCCATGAACATTACCAAAACTTGCTGCGATTGTATAATTTGTCCCAATTTTGCTTAATTCTTTATGAGCTAGTGCTACATCGCTTGGTTGAGTGTATAATTTAGCATTGTCAATATTTGTATTATCAACTCCATCTTCTTCTCCACCAGTGCAACCTAATTCAATTTCTATACCGATTTCTAATGCGTTAAATTTCTTAAAATATTCGCAAGAAATTTCAATATTTTCGTTTAAACTTTCTTCGCTTAAATCAAGCATATGAGAACTAAATAAAGGTTTTTTATGAATTGCATAAAATTCTTCATTTGCCTTAATTAAATCATCTATCCAAGGTAAAAGTTTTTTTGCTGCGTGATCGGTATGTAAAATAGCAACTACTCCATAAGCAGCTGCTACTTCATGCACATACTTTGCACCTGCAATTGCCCCAATTACTGCTGAATTAGGACAATCTTTTCCTGCAAAAAAACTTGCTCCGCCATTACTAAATTGAATAATAATAGGCGAATTTGCTTCACGAGCAGCTTTTAATGCGGCGTTTATAGAATTTGTTCCTACAACATTTACTGCTGGAATTGCAAATTTATTTTCTTTTGCGTAAGCATAAACACGCTCTAAATCTTTACCATAAATAACACCTGGTTTTACTAATTCTAAAACACCCATTATAAATCCTTATTTAACTTGTAAGCCTGAATTTTTAATCAAATTCTCAACTTCGTTTTTAATTAATTCTTTATGTTTTTCATTTTTTAAACCATTTTCAATAAATGGAGTTGCTTCTTGTAAGCTTCCTTGTCTGCTAGCTCTAAAATCTTCTCCTAAGATTACATGAAAACCAAATTGAGATTTTACAGGTTCTGACACTTCATCTTTTTTAAGTTTTTTAGCTGCATTGAAAAACTCAGGAACTAATTCATTTGCACTCATATAAGGTAAATCGCCACCCATTGCTCCTGAACCTTTATCAAGTGATTTTGATTTAGCAAGTTCGCTAAATTTAGCTACTAATTTATCTCCTTTAAGACCTTTTAATTGTTTTAATATTTCTTTAGCATCAGCTTCGCTAGCAACTAAAATATGTTTAGTTTTTACAGCTTCAGGAACTTTAAAATCATTTAAATGTTCATCATAATATTTTTTAATTTCAGCATCACTTACCTTGATACCTTCAAATTTTTTCAATAAATATTGTTGAGCAAGTAATAATTCTTTTGCACTATTTAAAGCTGATTGAAATTTCGCATCTTTATCTAATTTCATCTTTTCAGCTTCTTTAGCAAAAAGTCTTTTTGATAATACATCTCTTATTAAACCATCTTTAACTTCTTTTGGAAGCGCACTTACATCGCTTATTTGAAATTGAGCTAAATAAGGTGCTAAATCATCGCTTGTAATTTCTCCACCTTTATAAGTTGCAACCACAGCTGCATTTAAGCTTACACCACATAAAAGTCCTGCTAGAACTAATGAAATTTTTTTCATAATATCTTCCTTTTTCAATTGATTTGATATATCATTTTACAAATATTGTGTAAAAAAATAGTAAGATAGTAATTATGAGAAGAAGAGAAAAAGAAATTAAAAATAGATTTTTAAATAATTATAAAAACGCAAAAAGCGAATTAATTTTTAATAATGATTATGAACTTTTAGTTTGTGTTATGCTATCAGCTCAATGCCTTGATAGTAGGGTTAATCTAATAACACCAAGTTTATTTGCAAACTATCCTGATATAAATTCTTTAGCAAATGCAAATTTAATGAATATAAAAGAACTAATTAAAAGTTGTAATTTTTATCAAAATAAAGCAATTAATCTTATCAAAATGGCAAAAAGTGTTGTGGAATTTCATTCAGGAATTATACCTATGAGATTTGATGATTTAATAAACCTTGCAGGGGTTGGAGAAAAGACTGCTAATGTGGTTTTATGCGAGAGTTTGGGTGCAAATGTAATGGCTGTAGATACTCATATTTTTAGAGTTAGCAAAAGATTAAAAATATCAAATGCAAAAACTCCCAATGATTGTGCTAAAGAGCTTACAAAACTATTTAAAACCGACCTTGATAAATTGCATAAAGGAATGGTTTTGTTTGGAAGATATATTTGCAAGGCTAAAAAACCTGATTGTAATAATTGTTTTTTAAACGATTTATGTGATGAATATAAAGAGCAAAAGAACTCTAATAATCAATAAAAAACATTATTTTATAATATTTATTGTTTTAATTGCTATATTTTGTTTGCAAGTGCATTTGAAATTCTTAGATTTTTGCGAGTTTTTAGAACAAGATAGTTATGAGTTAAAAATAAGCAATAATTATTTAAAAACTAAAAATAATAAAAGTTATTATGTTCTAGCACTTGCATATAAAGATGTTTTAATATACACAACTACTAAAAAAGAAATTAAATCCAATCAAATCAGCTTAAAATTCGCAGCTAAAAATAAGCTTAATTTTTATGAATACTTACAAGCTAGATTTTATTTGCCAAGCTATGCTTTAGAAGAATTAGAAGAGATTAAAGAGAACGCATTTGTAAGTTATTTTATAAATCAGCACGAGAATTTAACTATGAAGCAATTTTTTGGAGCTTTATTTTTTGCAAAAAGCATTAGCAAGGATTTAAGGGATAGCGTAAATTACTATGGAATTGCACATTTACTAGCAATATCAGGCTATCATTTAGGGCTTATTTATTCCATATTTTTCTTTATATTTTCAATTATTTATAAGTATTTTCAAAAAAGATTTTTCCCATATAGGTCAATTCATTTTGATTTAGGAATAATTATTTTCATAATCTTAGCCTTATATTTTTATGAAATTGGTCTAGTTGCAAGCTATTTTCGCTCATTTATAATGGCTATTTTGGGATTTTATTTTATAATTAGAGCAATTAAAATTCTTAGTTTTTCGCATTTATTTTTAGCATTTTTTATTTGCATTGCTATTAATCCTAGTTTTTTATTTAATGTGGGATTTTTCTTCTCTTGCCTTGGGGTCTTTTATATATTTTTGTTTATTTATCATTTTAATGCTAATTCGCTTACAAAACTAATCTGCCTTGAACTTAGCACCTTTTTTGCAATGGTTGCACCTGTTTTATACTTTTTTCCATTGCTTAGTTTTCAACAATTATTAGGGATTATTTTAACTCCTATTTTTGTGATTTTTTATCCTTTAGTTTTGTTTTTACATATTATTAATTTAGGAGATTTATTGGATAAATACTTATTAATATTTTTAGATTTTAAAATGTTTGCAATTAATTTTAAATTGGAATTTAAATATTTTTTCATTTATTTAATACTTAGTTTTTTATCAATTTTTCATAGGTATTTAGCAATTTTTGTTATAAGTTTGAACTTAATATTTTTTATTTATTTATTATAAAATTCAAACTAAAGCAAATGAATTAATCATTTGCTAAAATTTATAAGTTGCATTACCTTTATCAGTTGTAATTTCTACTTCTAATATCTCCGAACAATTTTTTACATTAAAACTTGCTTTATTTCCATATTTTAACTCAACATAATAATCATAATAAAGCTGTTTTTCTAGTTTTTTAATAGTATTAATTTCTTCTTGATTTAATTTATAATTTTCTATCAATATAGTATAAGGCTTAAATCTATTATAAGCTTTATTTTGCAACCAAGCTTCTTCCATCTGATCAGTATAATATATTCTTATAATCCCATCATAAACACTGTGTAAATTTAATGCTTTAACATTATCTTGCTGAATAAACTCAAATAACTCGTGAAATTCTTTATTTATAGTAAAGTATCTATCAACTAAATCTTTATCTTTTTTGTCTAATTCATAAGTTTCTCCAAGATAATAAGCATGATAAGGTTCTACATCAACACAAAAATCATCTATACAATTTTTTTCATTATTTTTCCAATTTTTCCATATTTGCTCAATTTTTACAATTTGATCATAATCTCTATAATTTAAATGATCCCTAATAAACCAAACTTTTTTTACTTCACTTTTAATTTTGCTTGCTTCTTCGTTTAAACTTAACATCTTTTTAAATGCTTTTGTTGCTGCATAAAAATCTTCTTGCTGCTTTTTAGTGTATGGTATATTTTTGTAATCTACCCTTAAAGTAGAAAGTTTATTTAAATAATATTCTAACCCGCTACAAGAATATACTTTTGTACTGCTAATCATTGATGAAATTGTTTTTCTTATATCACTATAACAAAATTTTGGACTTTCTTTACCTGATACTAAAGTATTTTCATTTTTAAAATTATCTATTTTATAATTATTATCATAAATTTTACAATTTCCACGATTTGCTGTTACTTTTAGTATTTTTCCCATTCCTTCGCCTTGATATAAAACATTAATCCTACTATTACCAAATTTTTCTACTTGATAACTTTCTCCCACATCACCACAAGCAACAAACATAGCGCCAATAAAACAAGTACTTAAAATGACTTTTTGCATTTTTACTCCTAAAATTAAAATTAAAATTAAAATTAAAATTAAATTGTAGCACCCCCCCCCATAAAATAAAACTTAAATTTAACAATTTAAATTTTAAATTCTTTTTTAATTTAATCTAATTTGAAGTATTTTTCATAGGTATTTAGCAATTTTTGTTATAAGTTTGAACTTAATATTTTTTATTTATCTAGGATTTTTATGAAAAAGATTTTACACATTTTAAAAACAATCATTAATGTAAGTGATAAAGGTATTTTACAACACGCTAGCTCGCTTTCTTTTTATAGTGTTTTAAATATTATTCCGATTTTATCTTTAAGTTTTTTTGTATTCGCTCATATGCCAAGTTTTAAAGAACAAAGCAGCCAATTAAATAATTTTATATTTAGCTTAATTTTGCCAAACCAAGAAGCAAATTCTGTAAATTACATAGAGCAATTTTTACAAAATAGCACAAAACTTGATGTAGCAGGAATTATCGCTATGGTTTTTGCTTTATTTATGTTTTTTAATGCTTATGAAAATACCATCTCACACATTAGCAATACTCCTAAAAAGGGCTTTTTTTCATCACTTAGCACATATTGGTCGCTAATTACTCTAGCACCTTTAGGATTATTAACTAGCTTTTATTTAAGTTACAAAATTCAAAAATATATAGATGCAATAGGACTTAAGTTTAATTTCTTAGGAATTTTACCTTTTTTAATCATTTGGGCTTTGTTTTTTGTATGTTTTCATATATCAATTAATAAACATTTAAATCCTAAAATCATAGCTCTAGTAAGCTTTTTAGTAGCTTTAGTTTGGAGCATTTTTAAAAGTCTTTTTGTATTTTATATATCACTAAATAAAGTATATGCTAGCATTTATGGTAGTTTTTCTGCTGTTTTATTTTTCTTTATATGGCTTTATTTTTCTTGGATAATTTATCTTAATGGAGTAAGAATTAGTTCTTTACTAAACACAGATAATGCAAAAACAAAATCAATAAAATAGGAACTAAATTCCTATTTTAAAATCCATAATTATTTAATTTAAATTATATAAATATATTTAATAATTTTATAAATATTTTGCTAATTTAAAATCGCTAATTTGACTATATATTAGGAATTTCAGAATATTTTTTCAAAATTTATTTTTTTTAAGTAAAGTTTAAGATTGTAGGAGTAGAATGCCGGCGCATTTTAATTAAAAAGGAAGAAAAAATGAAAAAGTTATTAGTTTTAACAGCTATCTTAGGTGCATTTAGTGCAGGTTTATTCGCAGAAGAAAATACAGACGCTACAAAAGTTCAACCAGTAGAACAAACTCAATCAGTAGAAAATGCTGATGCAAACGCACAAGCAGTTGCAGTTGAGCCAGAAGCAGAAAAAAAAGACGCTGAAAGCAAATAATTTCTAAGCTACCTTTTGGGTAGCTCTTCTTTATATATCAATCAAAACTTTATTAAATAAAATCTCAAAATTATTACAAAATTACTCACTTTTTTAAAAAAACAAAATTAATTGCTTATATTTGTAACAAATTAAATATTTTAAGACAAAATAAAGCGATTTAATAAAAGGAGTTTTAATGGAAAAAATCAATCTCGGTATTGCAACTTTGCTTAGCAATGATAATGGCACTAGTGTGCTTGAACTTAATTTTTATAGCACATTTATTTGTATTATGCTTGTCTTAATTTTGGGTAGAATAATTACTAAATATTCTAGCTTTTTAAGAAATTACGATATTCCAGAGCCTGTAACTGGTGGTATCATAGTAGCATTTATTTTATTCTTATCTAGTTATTATGCAAATTTTACAATCAAATTCGCAGAAGATATAAAAACCCCACTTTTATTAGCATTTTATGCAACGGTTGGGCTTAGTGCTGATTTTGATAGTATCAAAAAGGGCGGGAAATTACTAATTACTTTCTCAATTGCTGTTTTCGTCTTATTAGTGGTTCAAAACGCAATTGGTGTTGGAGTAATGAGTGCTATGGGTGAAAATCCATTAATAGGCTTACTTGGTGGCTCAATTACACTTAGTGGTGGACACGGAACTGGGGCTGCTTGGGGAGCTACATTTCAAGAAGCACCTTATAATTTCGCACAAGCAACTGATATAGCAATGGCGTGTGCTACTTATGGACTTATTGCAGGTGGTTTAATTGGTGGTCCTATGGCTAATTACTTAGTAAAGAAATTTAATCTAAAAAGCGATGAAGTAGAAAGTAGTGAACAATCAAGCGATGAAGCATTTACAAGTCCGCAAAAAGTAAGATTAATTACAAGTGATAGTTTTATTACAAGCTTAAGTTTAATTGCACTTGCTTTGGTAGCAGGAAACGTTATTGATTATTTATGTAATTTTTTAAATATAATCACTATACATGAAGTAACCGATCCAGTAACTGGTGTAGTAACCAAGGAATCAAATAGAATATTAAGCTTCTTTGATAGCATACCTACTTTCGTTTGGTGTTTGTTTTCAGGTATTATTATTAGAAATGGCTTTAGCTCACTAAATATTCATAAAGTATTTGATAGAGAAGTAGGTGTGATAGGAAATGTGGCTTTATCATTATTCCTTGCTATGTCAATTATGACTTTAAATATCGTTGAACTTATAAAATTAGCTGTTCCAATCAGCGTTTTATTAATAATTCAAACAATAGCGATTATTATTTATGTAAGATATGTAACCTTTGTTATTTGTGGCAAAAACTACGCAGCAGCTTGCCTTGTAGCAGGACATTGTGGCTTTGGTATGGGTGCAACTCCAACTGCGATTGCAAATCTTCAAACAGTAACAAATCACTTCGGACCTTGCAAAATAGCATTTATTATCGTTCCTATTATGGGTGGATTTTTAGTAGATATTGTAAATGCTCTTATTGTTAATGGCTTTGTTGGATTTTTATTTTAATTCCTAGATTTTCTAGGAATTACATTCTTTTGGGGTTTTTAAATCAGGTAAAGTAAAATTGGCCTTTTTTAAAAGCTCTAAAATCTCTTTAGTATTTTCATAATTTATCTCATAATAAATAAACGCCCCATCTCTACTAGCTATTAATAAATCAGCATCTTTTAATATCTTTAAATGCCTTGAAATCCTAGATTGAAGCATTTCAAAACTCTCACATATCTCACATACGCAACATTTTTTATGAATATCTAAAAAAGCTAAAATTTTAAGCCTAGTTTCATCATTTATAGCTGCTGTATAATTTAATAAATTCTTCATTTTAATCCTTAGTAAAATAAATAAAGTAAAATTCCAAAAATATTTGCCATTGATAAAATACTAAGTATAAATATTATCATCATACGAATTTTAAACATTGACTTAAGTAAAATTAATTCAGGCAAAGAACAACCCCCACCAGCTATTAAAAAACTAAAAAATATACCGATAGGAAACCCAACATTTATTAAAGTTACTCCCAATGGAATAATCAAGCAAGTTTGTATATAAAGCAACAAACCAACAAAACTAGCCAAAAATATACCATAAATTCCAAAACTAGATAAATAATCTTTAATAAATTCAACAGGCATAAAATTATGCAAAAAAGCACCTATTAACATACCAAATAATACATAATAAAAAATATCCTTATATGATTTTAAAGACTTATATAAACATTCATACAAATTAAGCTTGGTATTTTGATTAAATTGAAATTCTTTAGTTACAATATCTTTTAATAGCAATCTTGCAGGTATTAAACCTATTAAATAGCTTATAATAAATACAAATATAACTATATAAATAATGTAATAAAAAGTTATGCTAAAACCAAATGCACTAAGTAGCATAGTAATTAGCATAGGATTAATTAATGGCGAAGTTAGTAAAAAAGCACTAGCTACTCCGTGATTAATATTGTTTTTAATTAAAGAATTAAAAACAGGTATAGTTGAACAAGAACAAAAAGTAGTAATTGAGCCTAAAAATATTGCTATAAAATATGAAAAAACATTATTTTTTAAATATTTATTAAAGCTATATCTTGAATTAATATAAAACATAATCATATTGATAAAAATAAATAAAAAGCTTATTTCAGCAGTTAAAAACAAAAACTCATAAAAAGTTTCTAATAATTTCTCACTTGTAAATTCCATAAAAATCCTTTTTCAAAATAAAATAATTTTGAAAATTTATTATAGTATTCTAAATATCAAGTTATCTTGATATATTATAAATATATTAAATACTTTTCACAAGATTTCAATCAAACTAGCTATGAGAATTTAAAATTAAGAATTTTTATAAATATTTTAATTACTAATACAATTTATATTATTTTTAAGCTTCTTTTTAGGATTTGGCAATTCATCAACCATTGCTATTACAATCATACTCAAAAGCTCTTTATCTTCTTTATCAAACAAAACCATCTCATTTTTTGCACCCTTAAAAGGCAATAAAAAAGTAGGTTCATTTAAGTATTTCAACACTGATTTTGTAGGTTTTAATAGTAATTGATTATCAAAAATACCACCTATAACCTTATCTTTATAATACAGCATATATTCACTAAACATATATTTATATCTTATATTCAATCCATCAAACAAGTCTAAAACATACTTTAAATAATCCTTAATTTTAGCTATAAATTAATCTTTCTTAAAAATAGCAATAAGTAAAATTAAAAATTATGTTTAGTCTAATTACTATATGATTATGTATAAGTTAAATTGATATAAAGTTAAATTATAAGTAAAATAAATTGTATAAATAATAAAACTTTGTAAAGTCACAAAATCAAAACATATTAAAAATTACCATAAAATATTGTTCTTATAAATCAAAAATAATTCCAAAATACTAATTAAGTAAAACTAATAATTTATCTCTTAAAAATAAAGCATTTATATCTAATATTTAGTAGAAAATATTTTAAAAATAGTATTAAACACACAATTTTTAAATATTTTTATACTAAATAATTTATTTAAAATATATTTTAAATTATATTTAACACGAAAAATTGTGCTAAATATAATTTATTTTGTATTATTTTTTCATCTCTATTGCGCGTTTTAGCATTTGATCGGCTGTTGTGATACTCTTAGCGTTTGCTTCATAAGCCTTTTGAAAAATAATCACTTGAGTAAGCTCCGTGCCTAAATCCACATTGCTTTGCTCTAAATAATTTGATTTGATTTTATATGAGTTTATTACATTACCATTTGCATCGGTAAAAAATATAGGATTTCCACTATCAGGAGTAGTGCTGAACTCATTTTCTCCATTTTTATGTAAGCCTTGCTCATTTACGAAATTAAACACTGCAAACTTAGCTACAGCTTGAGATTTACCATTGGTAAAATTAGCTAATATATTGCCCCTTTCATCAATAGCGTAATCTTTTAAAACTCCTGCTGGATAGCCGTTTGCTTCTACATAACGCTCTATTTTTGCATTATCAATACAAGTTAATCCATCATATCCACCCTTGCCATCAACTCTTGGGCTTCCTAGATTTAGATTTATTCCATCTATTTGATTTAATTCATTTGTATTTAATGAACCATCAGTATTAAAAATAATATTCCCACTAGCTTCACTAATAGTATTTCCTTGAGTATCTTTTAAAATAGCAGTAGCTTTAAAATTAAGCTTATCAGTAGCTTGTATTTGCAAATCAATTTTTCTAATATTTCCATTCGCATCATAAGTTGCTATATCAAATTTATTATTAGCACCTACATTAATAGTCTTTACTTGCCTTGCACTAAAGCTATTTACATTCCCGCTAATTGTCTTTTCTAAATTCCCAAACTCATCAGCAAATGCTTCTATAGTATCGCTTCCATCTCCCCTATCAACTTCTAATAAAATTCTAGCATTAGGCTCAAGATTACTTGCTTTAAAAGTGCTTTTATTATTATCAATTTCTAATTCAATATTATCAAGATTTATATACTTATCTTCTTCGTGAAAAGCATTACTAAGATTTGCTTTAATATTTACATTTGTAGTTGCTACTGCATTCATAAAAAGTGTTCTTGGCAATGTTATAGGAGTTTGCGCGTTTGGTGCGTTTAGTTTAATATCTAAATCATTATTAGATATTGTAAAACCAGCATTTGAACTAACTTTTCCAAACATTTCTTTAATATTTTCACTCATAGCACTCGCATTAAATCCAGCATTCATAGTCCCTAGCACAAATCTTCCAAAACTATCAACTAAATTAAAATCGCTATCAATATTAAAAGCCCCATTTCTAGTATAATAAGTATTACCATCGTAATCTTTTATGCCATAAAATCCCTTGCCTTCAAGTGCTACATCAAAGGTATTTTGACTAGAAACTAAAGCTCCTTGTTTTTGAGAAAAAGTTGAGCTTAAACCACTTGCAGCAAGTCCAACTTGATTTGCCCCAAAATTATTTAAGCCACCAACATCATTGCCTGTTTGATAAAATATGTCTTTAAATTCAGGCATAGCAGCCTTGTAGCCAACGGTGTTTATATTTGAAATGTTATTAGCTAATAAATCCATTCCAAAACTATGAGTTTTTACTCCACTAACCCCGTTATAAAATGAACGCATCATAGTTTTTCATCCTGAAATTGTGCTATATCATCAAAGCTGATTTTAATACCAGAAGCGTTTAAATAAGCTTTACCATCTTCAAAAGTAACCCCATCAACCTTAAAATACCCGCTAGGAATTTGAACTATATTTCCGTGTTCATCTTCATATTGAGCTACGAATTTAAAATCGCCTTTCTCTCTAATAGTTCCATCTTCATATCTAGTATCCCAAATAAAATTATTATTACCTTTTTGAATAATGTCTTTATCAACTTTAATTGCGTCAATTTGCTCTTTATTTGAGTTAAATACACCTATTACTACATCATTTGGAGCACCATTTGGAAAGTATAAGTTAAACGGCAAATCAACGGCCTTACCATCGTGAGTAAAGGCATCTTTTTTAAGCACAGCCATTTTACCAACTGCATTAATCATACCAATTCCTACACTATTACTAAGTAATTCCATTCTCTTAGCTAATTCATCCATAGTTTTATTAGTTTTTTCTTGAGTTTCAAGAGCTGCTAGTTGGCTTGTTTGAGTTAGCATTTTATCACTATCCATTGGACTTGTTGGGTCTTGATGCTTTAATTCTTCAAGCAATAATCTCATAAAAGCTTCTTGAGAAATCTTAGAATTTGGATTAGTCCCATCAGCTTCTTTTAAGGCTTTTGCATCTGCTTCTTGCTTTTTTACATCACTTGTATGAATGGTATTATCAAGACTAAAGCCCTCTGATTTTTGTTTATCAGAAAGCGTATTAGCATTTTGTGCAGCGATACTTGTATTAACACTCATAGCAGTATTATTCATAGGTGAAATTGCCATTTTCTATCCTTGTTTAAAAATATTTTTACTTACTATAGCAAAGTGTGTTCCATATTTAAATATTTTTTGGCAAAATGCGAAAAAAGGAGCAAAAATGTTAGGAAAAATCATAAAAGAGCACGAAGAAGAATTATTCTCATTATACAAATTAAACTCATCAAGCAATCACGATTTAGCAAGACTTATAAATAATGATTTAAAAGAACTTGGCTTAGAAATAAATGATATGAATTTCAATTCATATTTATTAAGAATTATTGAGCTAAATACTACAAATTATGAAAATACTTGCAAAAAAAATAATATAAACTTAGCAAAAGCAAAAGATTTAGCATATAAAAGAGTAAAAGAATTTTACGAGCAAAGACATATAAAAATCATTGAAAAATTAAGCCCTTGTTTAGATAAATTTTATGTAGATTTATTAAATCTAGTGCATAAAATCGGTCTTGTTTTTAATAGTATTCAGCCTAAATGGGATAAGGCAATTGAAAAAAATAATGAATTTTTTAAAAGTTTAGAAAATCCTTATGAGTTTATAAAAAATAATAAGCTTTATTATCTTGATGAAAATGATGAAATAGCTACTAGGATTTATGCAATAGCAATTAATTTGGATACTAAACCAGAGCTTTTACCATATTCTTTATATTTTGAAGAAGAATTTAAAAAGATTGATGAATACTTTAATGAGTTTTTTAAATTAAATCATAAAAATGAAGCATATATAAAATATCTTAAAGCCTTGCAAAATGCTTTAATGAGTAAAGAGCTTAGCCTAAAGCCTTGGCAAAATGCTGAAATAGCTTGGATGGGGGCAAAAGACTTCATTCAAGTTGGGCATTTTTTAGAATATTACGAAGACGCTTTTACTCATTCAGTAGCACTTGAGTGGGATATTAGAATTGATGATAATTATGATTTTAATAGTGAAAGTTTTGTTAATAAGATGAAAAATAGCTTAAATAAAGCTTATAAAAACGCTAATATAACTAATCAAAACGCATTAAATCTAAGCTTAGCTAATTTAGACAAAATTGAACTTCATATTAGCAAACCTATACTTTATTATGGAGCAGAATTAAATGGCTTATTTTCAGCTCAAGTTGTGCCAAATGATGAATTTGTATCGGCAAATTATGGCAAAAAAATATTTGCATTTTTAGATTTTGTCTATAAAAAAACAAAATCAAAACCAAGAACAATGCTAAATCAAAAGGTATTTGATAAAGCCTTTAACGACTACAATAAAAGCGTATTAAATGATGAGTTTTTATGGAAAAAGATTTATGAGATTAGCACCATTGGACACGAAGCAGGACATATTTTCTTTATAGGTAGCGATACAGAAAGCTTAATGAATACTAATGGGGTATTTAAAAATATTGAAGAATTTAAAGCAAGTGCTGGTGGGATATATGATTTTTGCAATCATTTTGATGAAAAATACAAAAAGGCCTTATTAGCAAATATAACAAGTAGAGCAGTATCTTTAATGGCTTATAAAAGCACTAAAGAAATAGAGCCTTATTATTGTGAAGGTTTGATATTTTTAGCAATATTATTTAAAAGCAAGGTTTTAAGCTTTTCAAATGATACTTTATTAAGCGTTGATTTAGAAAAATTTGAAGATTTTCAAAAGGAATTTTTAAATGTATATAACGAACTTGCAAAAACTTATCTTAAAAAAGAAAATGCAAATAATTTTTTAAAAGATTATGCAGTGTTAAAGGATTTAGAATACATTAGCACAAATAAAGATTTAGTAAAACTTGGCGATGAATATAGAAAATTATATGATGAATTTGCCAATGTTTTAATCAAGGAGAATGAATGAGTAATACCCTAATAATAGTAGAATCACCAAGCAAAGCTAAAACAATTTCAAGATTTGTAGGTAGTGAATATAGCGTAATTGCATCTAAAGGTCATATTAGGGATTTGCCTAAAAATAAATTAGGAATTGATATAGAAGACGGACATTTTAAACCTAATTATGAAATCAGTAAAACTCACTCAAGCATAGTAAAAGAATTAAAAAGCCTTAGCAAAGGTGCTAAAGTCTTACTAGCAACCGATGAAGATAGAGAAGGAGAAGCAATTGCATATCATCTAGCAAATATCTTAGGCGGAGATGTTTTAGGCTATGATAGAATAGTTTTTCACGAAATTACAAAAGACGCTATTTTAAACGCTATTAAACACCCAAGAAAAATAGATTTAAATAGCGTAAATGCTCAACAAGCTAGGCGTATGCTAGATAGAATTGTGGGTTTTAAATTAAGTGGCTTATTATCAAGCAAGGTAGCAAGCAAGCTTAGTGCTGGTAGGGTTCAAAGTGCGGCTTTAAGATTAATTATCTTAAAAGAGCGAGAAATAAGAAATTTCGTAAGCATTGAGTATTATGAACTTGATACTAAGTTTAAAACAGATTTAGAAGTAGAATTAATAGAATTTGATAACAAGAAATTATCAAAAACAAGCATTACTGAAAAAGCCTTAGCCGAAGAAATCCTAAAACATATTAAAAGCTCGGATTTTATCGTAGATGAAATCAGTATAAAAGAGCGTAAAGATAGTCCAAAGCCACCTTTTATGACTTCTACTTTACAACAAGCTGCTAGTTCTAAATTAGGTTTTTCTCCTAAAAAAACTATGATGTTAGCACAGACTTTATATGAAGGCGTTCAAACTCACGCAGGATTTATGGGTGCAATTACTTATATGAGAACTGATAGCTTAAACTTAAGCGAAGAAGCAATAAAATCAGCAAGAGAGCAAATCGCAAAAGACTATGGCAAAGAATATTTACCGACTAAAGCAAGAGTTTATGAGACTAAAAGCAAAGGCGCTCAAGAAGCTCACGAAGCTATTCGTGTAACTAATGTTAGCTTTACTCCTGAAATTGCTAAAGAGTATTTAAAGGCTGATGAATATAAATTGTATAAATTAATTTATGATAGATTTTTAATGACCCAAATGGCTGATGCGAAGATAGAAAACAATACAATTTATATCACAAGTAATAAGGCGAAGTTTAAACTAAGTGGAAGAAGAGTGCTTTTTGATGGGCATTTAAGATTGAATGATGATGCTAGTGGAGATAAGATTTTACCTGCTTTAAATAAAGGCGATAAAATGACTTTACAAAGCTCAAAAATAAAGACCTTACACACAGAGCCACCTGCAAGATACAACGAAGCAAGTCTTATTAAACAACTTGAAGAATTAGGCATAGGTCGTCCTAGCACTTACGCACCTACAACAAGCCTTTTAATTGATAGAGATTATGTGAAGTTAGAGAAAAAACAACTAATCCCTACAGAAAAAGGCGAAAAAATCATAGAATTTTTAGAAGAACATTTTATGCAAATAGTAGATGCGAAATTTACTAGCAATATGGAAGAGCGTTTAGATGAGATTGCAACTCATGGGCGTGATTTAGATGAGGTTTTAAATGAATTTTATGAGCCATTCATTACTAAAATCAACGATGGGAAAACAAGTATTCAAAGTCAAAAACAAGTAGAAAAACTAGGAGAAAATTGCCCTGATTGTGGTAAAGAATTGCTAATTCGTGAAGGCAAATTCGGTAAATTCGTAGCTTGTAGTGGTTATCCAAAATGCAAATATTCAAGGAATTTAAATGATACAAAAACCGAAAACAAAGAAGAAAAACCTAAAAAAGAATTAGTAAAACTAGATGTCCCTTGCCCTAAATGTGGTAGCGATTTGGTGCAAAGATTTTCTAAAAGGGGTGCATTTTATGGATGCAGTTCTTATCCTAAATGTAATTTCATTAGCTCATACCCACTAGCTAAAGAAAAATGCGCTAATTGTGGCGGAATAATGATTATAAAAGAACTTAAAAAAGGCACATTTATAGAGTGCTTAGATTGTAAAACAAAAATAGAAAAATAATAAAAGAATTTGTAATTAATCCTAATTACAAATTCTATTTTAATTTACTTAAAAGCTCCATTGCTAGAATGTGCTTGCATATAGCGTAATATTCTATCCTTTTGCTCGTCAGTAATTTTTGCATTCATTTGCATTGCTCCTAAATAAGCGTCCCATTCATCAATTGCGTGTTCGCTTGGAGCGTGTGCTGCGTGACAACTCGTGCAAGAATCATAATAAAACACCTCAACACCTTCAAAAGCAGCGTCTTTATCAGTAGTTAAAGAGCTTGATTTTACCCAAAAGCTCATTTCAGGCTTAGCGTCTTTACTCTCTAAATAGACAAATTCCGCATTTTTATTAAATGCTAATTTATCTCCTACAACTTCTCCACTAATGCTAACCTTAGCTAAATCTCCCTTAGTTTCAATTAGCTTTACCATAGTTCCTTCATAAATCGTTCCGATTTGCTTTTGATTTTCATCTAGCATTGTCGCTTTTTCATCTAAGATAAATCTAATATCTTTAGCAAATTCTTGCTTTTTTATCTCAACTTTTGCAGGAGTTGGTAAAAATATTTGCTGATAATCAGGCTTATATGCAAAAGCACTTAAAGTAATTAATGATAATCCTATAATTTTTCTCATTTTACGCTCCTATAATTGTTGGTGGTGTTGTGTTTTTATATGGTTTAACAGCTTCGTTTTTACCTAGCTTTCTAATCGCTACTAAGCAAGTATTTACGCTTGTTGCTTGTGCCATTTGAGAAGTTGGGCGAGATGAAGTAAGCACATTTACATGACCTTGATTGCATCTTGCATTGTCTTTATCATCTTCAGGGTCATACCAAGCACCTTCTTGAATAGCTACAACGCCACTTCTAATATCATCACTTACAAATGCACCAGCTAATAATCTACCACGATTATTATATACTTCTACCACTTCACCGTGCTTAATACCAAGCTTTTTAGCATCTTCAGTATTAATTACTACAGGCTCACGACCTTGGATTTTGTAAAGCTCTCTTACCCAAGTATTATCAAGTTGAGAATGAATTCTATATCTTGGGTGTGGGCTTAATAAATGGAATGGATATTTTTTGCTTAATTCTTGATTTCCTAAATATTCAGCCGGTTCAAACCAAGTTATATGACCTTTAAAATCAGGTAAATTATAATCAGCAAATTTTTGTGAATAGATTTGGAATTTTCCACTTTCTGTTGCTAATTTATTATTCACTGGGTCTTTTCTAAAATCAGCGTGGCGAACAAATTCATAAGCTTCTTTTGGAATTTCAAAATGAAGTGAGCCTTTCTCCCAAAACTCATCAAATTCCATTTCATTTATACAATCACTCTTCTCATAAAAACTTCTTATCCATTCTAAATGGTCTTTCTTGCCACCGCTAAACTTAGCTAATTCTCTTTCGCCAAATCTTTTTGCTAATTCATAGAAAACATCGTAATCATTGCGGCTTTCATACACAGGCTCGATTACTTTTTTCATAGCATATACCCAATCTTGCGAATATGAACCACCAAAACTTATATCATCACGCTCAAGTGTTGTTGTAGCTGGGATTACTATATCAGCCATTTTTGCCATCGGCGTCCACCAAGGCTCATGAACAACTATTGTTTCAAGTTGTCTTAAAGCATGAATTAATTCATTAGTATTTGGATGATGACCTAAAACACTAGCACCTGCTACATAAAACATTTTAATCTCTGGATATGTAAAGGTTTTGCCTTTAAAATTAATAGTTTTATTTGGATTTAGGATAGCTTCGCTTACACGACTTGCAGGGATATTTATATTTACGCTATTTTTTCCTTGTGGTAATCCAACAGGAAGTAACGCTCCACTAAACGCTCCACCAGCCGAGCAATAATGCATAGAAAAGCCAAATCCACCACCAGGAAGTCCAACTTGACCAATCATACAAGCTAAAGTTATGATAGCCCAGTCAGCTTGTTCGCCGTGATGCGCTCTTTGATTTGCCCAGTTACCTGCTAAAAATGTCCTTTTACTAACAAATAAATCGCATAATTCTTTAATCTTAGTCGCATTAATTCCACAAATCTTAGCTGCCCATTCAGGAGTTTTTTCTACTCCATCAGTTTTACCTAGTAAATATGGTAAAAACTTATCAAATCCATCTGTATATTTAACTATAAATTCTTTATCGTATTTTCCACTTGTATATAAATAATGGCACATTCCAAGTATCATTGCAACATCGGTATTTGGGACGATTTTTATCCATTCAGCCTTTGTAATTTCTGCTGCTTTTGTGTATTGTGGGTCAATGTTAATAAACTTTATATTACTAGCTGCGTATTTTTTAAGCCAACTATCATTCTCACGATTAGCTACCTTAAAATCTATTTGATTATCCTTGTAAATATCACAACCCCACATTACATAAACTTCGCAGTTTTTAATCATTTGCTCGTAATTTGTTTGCAAACTATAAACTTCTAAATCCCCTGCTATAGCAGTATTTACTTTACCCGCTGCTCCGTTACTATACTCTCCATCAGTGCCTATTGCTCCACCTAAAACGGTGTTAAAAAATCTACCTGCAACTGCGTTACAATTATGAAGTAAGCCAACATGACCCCATCCACCATAACTTGCGTTAAAGATATTTTCTGGTTTTGTAGCTTTAAGCTTTTTATATAATAAATCAAGCACTACATCCCAACTAACACGAACGAAAGGCTCACGACCCCTTAAATCAGGGCGATTTTTACCTTCTAAAAAACTTTTTCTAACACTTGGATATTTTACCCTTGTATCTGAATATGTTCTATCTATGATAGCTTTAGTGATTACGCTTGGGTTTTTATCACTTTCGTGTGGGATAAGATTGATTATTTTTCCTTCGCTATTTACTTCGGCTGTAAATGCACCAAAATGTGTAGCGTGTGGGATTTGCTTGATATCATAAAAATTTGTATCAGCACTCAAAGGACAAGTAATCGCACTAGCTGTAATTGCTGAACCTTTAAGGAATGTTCTTCTTGAAATTGCCATAATTTCTCCTTTTTAAAATATAAAAGAACATTTTATATAGTAAGTATTATCATAAAGTTATAAGGTATTTTTAGTCTTCTTTGAATAATTAGAATTTGAAAATGAAATTCTTAAGAAAAATTATAAAATATATATTTTTATATTTACTAATAAAAATTAATTTATATTTAAGATTTTAAATATTTAATAATAAATATTAAATTTTTATAAATTAATATTTTATCTACTACAACAATATATAAAGCATTATAAATACAACTAAATTACTATTAGAAAACTTGTAATATTTAAGTATTTTATTGCGAAAAATTTAGCAAAAATTGTTGCAAAATTATCATTTTTTAAGCTTTGTTTTTTCAATTTATAAATATAATACCTTGATTTATATCAATTTTTTAGCATTAATAAAAATCAAGCAACTTTTTAAGGATTTCATATGAATAAGACCATAAGAATGTCATTACTAGCATTTACGATAATTAGTTCAGTTCAAGCAGCAAGTTTTAATAATGGAACTTTGACTATTGATAAGTTAAACGACGAATATAATAATATTAAAGAAACAAACATAAGCAAAATTTCTTTTACCAATGGAACAAATGCTGAAACCACTAACTTTACTATGAGCGGTGGTGGGGACTTTCATCCTTTAGATAGTTTTAACGGAAGTTTTTATAACTTTACTATAAATAGTCAAGGATATTCATCTACAATGTTTAACAAAGAACAAAGAAGCACTTTGTGGATGAATTATAAAAGCTCCATGACAGTAAAAAATGATTTAACCGTAAATGGGGATTTAAATAACCCTTCAAATACTGAAGAAAAAGATTTAGGAAGTAAAGATGGCATTTATATGGAAAATCTAAATGCAACACTACTTGTAGAAGGCAATCTAATAGGTAATAACACTTATCTAGTAAATGACAAAGGAGCAAAATTTACAGTAAAAGGTAATACGAAATTAGAAAATACATTTTTACAAAACAAATGGGGAGAAATGACATTAAATACCTTAGAAGGTAATGGCTCTTCTACTTCTAAGCTAGAAAATAAAGCCGGTAATCTAAACGCTGACACTATTTCATCTACAACTATTAATAGCAAAGGCGGAACTCTAACTTCTAAAAATATCAATAATAATTCTATCATCAATAGCGAAACTGGTGGAACTATTAATGTTACAAATGAAATTAATGGCTCAACAATCAATGGTAATGGTGGGAATTTAACTGCGGGAAATATCACAAATAAATCTACTATCAATAGTAAAGGTGCGACTATTAAAGTAAATAGCAATATTGACAATTCAACAATTGAAGGCGATAGTGGAACTTTAACTGCGGGAAATATCACAAATAAATCTACAATTAATAGTAAAGGTGCAAATATAACTGCTGATAATATTACTGCTAATTCAATTATAAATAGTGAAAGTGGTGGGAATTTAAGTGTTACAAATAATATTGACAATTCAACTATTAAAAATAATGGTGGGACTATTAATGTTACAAATAATATAGTAGGTTCTACAATTGATGGAACTAGCGGGACTTTAAAGGTAACAAACAATATAGATAGCTCAACTATCAATAGCAATGGTGCTAAAATTGAAGTTACTAAAAATGTTACAAATAACTCAATTATTAATAGTAATACAGATGGTAATTTAACTATATCAGGCGATGTTCTAGGCTCAACTATTAATAGTAATGCTAATGGAAAATTAAGCGTTAATAATGTTAAAGATAACTCAACCATAAATAGCAATAGTGGTGGAACATTAGAAGTTAAAAATCAAATTGATAAATCAACCATAAATAATAAAGGTGGGACTTTAACTACAAAAGAAGTTAGTAATTCAACTATTACAAGTGATAGTGGGACTTTAAATATTAATGGCAATACAAGTGGCAATACTATTACTCATAATGGTGGGAGTGTAATATTAGGTAGTGATAGTGCTGATAGTCTAGGCACTAATAATACAATTAATATCAATTCAGCTGGCTTTAATATAAATTCTAATTTACTAAATGGCACGATAAATACAAAAGATAATAATGCTGCTACTTTTACTAGAGATAATACAACCATAACAGGCACTACAATCGTTGGAACTAGCAAAAACGCTGTTAATATAATAGGTGGTAAAGATAAAACTCTAAACCTTGTAAATGTTACTGCGAATAATTCTGATATAGGACAAGAAAAAGGCAGCACAAAAGGTGGGATTAATATCAAAGGTGGTAAATATACTGATGTTAATATAGGAACAACGGGTGGCACTTCAACACACGCTATACAAAAACTAACTATCACAGATAATGCAAATATAAGTGGGGATAGAATAAACGCTGATAATCTTACAATAGAGAAAAGCTCTGTAACTACTAGCGGAAGAATAAGCACAAATAGTAATGTTAAGATAGATAATTCTAATGTTAATTTTGAGCATATAGTTGTAGGTAAAGCAAATTCAACTATTGATATTACTAATTCAAATCTTACTTCAAACAACACTAAAGATGGTGGTATTTGGTCTACTCAAAGTGGAAATAAAATAAATATAACTAATTCTAAGCTAGATTTAGTAACCTTAAAAAGTGGTAGCGATATAACAATTAAGGATAATAAAACCGATAAAGCCTTAATGTCAAAAACAGAAGTAACATCAACTCAAGGCGGTGTAACTTTAGATAATACAGATAGTAATGCAAAGAACATAAATGGTAAAAATATCAATATTACTAACAATTCAAATATACTTTCTGGAACACTTAAAGCTAATGAAAATGTAAATATTAACAATAACTCAAATATCAAATCAGGCACAATCACAGCTGAGAGCGGAAACATTACGCTAGATAGTTCAAATACAAGCGAAAACGCTACTTTAGAAAGTAAGTTTAATAATGTTACTTATAAAGGCAAGTCTAATATACAAGGCAATACCATAGCAGGAAATGATATCATCATTGAAAATGGTGCAAATGTAAGCAAAGGAACTCACACAGCTACTAATATTAAATTAAATCAAAACGGAAATATAAGTGGCTCATCAGAGCTAAACGCTACAAATCAAGCTGATATTAGTGGCAATGTAAGTGGTGGTAAAATCACTGCAAATAACACTATAAACATTAATTCTGGTGGTAATGTAAGTAGTGGAGAATTAAATGCAAATGATATATATGTTAAATCAGGTAGCAATGTAAATGGTGGAGTATTTGCTGGCACAAATTCTATTAATATTGGAGAATTAGGTAAAGACAAAACTAATGTTAGTGGTGGAGAATTTACAAGTAATTATTTTAAATCTACTAATGCAAGTGTTAGTGGTGCAAATATCACTACAGACGGAGCTTATTTTCAAAACTCAACTTATAATGGAAATAGCTTCAAATCAACTGGCGATGTAATTATAGATAACAATAGCGAAATTAATTCAGCCCTTGATATAGGTGGTGATGCAACAATTAGTAGTGCAAGTAAAATTAATGCAGATATTACAAATGTTAAAGACATTACTATTAGCGACAAAGATACAATAATCAATGCCAATATAAATGCAAGTGGACTTGTAGATATGTCAAGTGATGCTACCTTGAATGCAGATAAAACAATCAAGGCAAATAAAGCTGCTGTAAGAAGTGCAAATGTAAAAGGTATTTTAGATATAGATGATAGTGTAAATTTATTCAATGCCAATGTAGAAAAAACTGCAAAAATTACAGCTAATAATAAAATCCAAGCATATATGTTTGGAAATATAAACGGAGAATTAGAATCTAAAAATAGTGATATACTCTTAGGATATGGAGCTAAATCAGATGAAAATGCTAAGTTTATAACAAATAGTGGAAGTGTTATTTTAAGTAATAAAATGTTAGATAGCAAATACCCTGCACCTGGCACTCAAGAAACCGATATAAAAGGGACAATTAATGCTAATAAATTGCTTGTAAAAGATGGTGCTACATTAAATGCTAATTCTACAATAACTACTACAGCAGAATTTGAAAGCAAAGCTATTTTAGGAGAAAGTGGTGTTGTAAATGCTAATAGCGTTACTTTAAACGATAGTAGCACTAAAACAAACTCACAAATTAATGCTAATGATATAAAAGTAAATAATGGCTCAACTATACAAGGTGGCTTAAAAGCTAAAGATATAACGATTGATAATTCAACAACAGAAAATGCTACCATAAATGCTAATACAATAACCTTACAAAACAAAAGCGTAATCAACGAAGGCACAAAGCTTAGCACAAATACTAATGGTGGTAAAATCATAATAGATGGAAAAGATACAAAAGTATTAGCGTCAATTGAAAATACTGATAATTTAGAAGTAAGAAATCAAGCTACACTTAGTGGTAATGTAAATATCAAAAGCACTACTACTATAAAAGACGCTAATTTATCGGGAAATCTAACTTCTAATGAAGTTAATTTCATTAATTCTAAATTAGACAATTCAAAAGAAACTACAATCAAAGCTAATAAAACATTATTACAATTAGCTCAAGATATGCTTTTAGAAAAATTAAACATTCAAAATAAAGATGCTAATAAAAATAATGATGTTAGAATTGATGGGAATTTAAAAATTGCTAATTCTAAGATTAGTTATTCTAATATAAATGCAGCAAGTGTAGATGATACATTAAATCTTAAAAATGTAGATTTAGCTAATGCAAATATAGGTAATGATACTAGCAAACGCTTAAATGATTTAACTTTAGATGATGTTAAATTTACTGGAGATACTATCAGTGCTAAAAATACTAATATCTTAAATACACAAGAAACTAAAGGAATTAATGCTAATTTAATTAAAGCTGATGAGAAATTAAGCATTACAAATTCTAAAAATATAAAAACAAATACTCTAAATGCAAAAAATACTGATATAAGTTCATCTAGCGTAACTTTAACAAATGGTAATTCTAGTGATTTTTCAGCTACTAAACAATCAGTTGTAAATGTTTTAGGAGAATTATTTACAAATAAAGCCTTAATAGATTGTTCTACTACTAATAATGGTTTAATTAAAGGAACTAATTTAGTTACCGTGCAAAATGGCTCTATTGTTAATTCAAATATTAATAGTAGCGGTAGAGTAGATATAATAGGTGGTGGCTCTTGTGCTAATAACACAACTACTACAATTAATAAAGCAATAGAAACTAATGAATTAGTAGCTAGAAGAGGTGCATTGATTAATGCAGATAGTAATTTTAACAATGCTACAATTGATAACGCTACTATAAAAGGAAATTTAACTAGCAAAAATCCTAGTGGAACGCTACTAATTGCAAATGGGGCTGAAGTTACTGGCGGAAATATTGATGTAGCAGGTAATATAATCTTAAGCAATGACGCTCAAAATCTAGGAGTGCATGATGGAATTAGTCCAGAACCACCTGCAGCTAATAAGAAAACTACCATTAACTCTACTATAAAAAATGCTAATGATATTACTTTAGGAAAAGATACAACGATAAATGCAGATATTAATAAAGCTAATAATATTACAGCTACAAATGCTACATTGAACTCAAGTAATGTAAATGCTAATAATCTTAATGCTAATAATTCTCAAATAGGTAAAGATGATAAGAGTTCTAATATTATCTTGCAAGGAATGGCAAATATAGCAAATAGCGTAATTGATGCGACAATTAATGCTATAAAAGATATTGTTGTAACTTCAGATGATAAGAATAATCCAAGCAAGATTAATTCTAAACTAACTTCAAAAGAAAATATCACAATCAAAGGAAGCGAGCCTACGCAAGTTAATGCTGATTTAAAAGCAGATAAAAATATCAATGTAACTAATGCAACTATAAAAGATAATACGAATTTAAATGCAAATAATGATATTAATTTAAACAACACTAAATCAAATAATATTAAAGCTACTTCAAATTCTGGGAATATTACTATTAGTGGTGGGGAGTTTAAAGGAAAAGACGCAATAATCACTGCAAATAATGGAAAAACCACATTAACTAATAATGCTAAAGTTTGCTCTAGCATTGATACTAAGGATTTGGATTTAAATAGTGGGGCTAGTATTTGTAGCGATGATACAACTCCTGTTACAATCACTAGCACAGGCTTAAGCAATATTGATGGTAAAAATGGTGTTAATATAGGAAAAGATGTTACATTTAATGCAAATAATTTGGATATTAAAAATATTGATGATAAGTCTAAATTAGACGCTAAATTAAATGCTAGTGGGGAATTTAAAGTAAGTAATTCAACTTTAAAAAATGATATAAGCGTTAAAGGAAATAAAGCTTGTTTTAAACCAGATAGCACGACAACTCTTAAAGGAAAAGTAGAAGTAGATTGCCTAGATTCTAATCAAACTACATTTGATGGCGAAGTTATAGCTAAGAATGTAAAAGATAATGGCTCACAATTTAACAATAAAACTACAATAGATGGTGGGACAAATGATTTAAATAATTCAACATTTAATAATGATTTAACACTAAAAGGCGAAGGCAATACTAAATTAAGCAATGCTTCTATGAAAGATTTAGTAAATGAAGCTATTAAAGTGGTATTAGATAATATTAAATCATTTAATAATATTACAAATCAAAATGGCGGAGATTTAAGCATTAATAATACTGATAAAATCGCTGGAACAAGTATTAAAAATAATGGAAATAAATCTAAATTAGACTTTAATAATATAGGCGAATTAGCAACCAAAATTACAAATGATGATGGCGGTATTTTAAGTCTTACAAATGTTAAAAATGTAAGCGAAGATATTACAAATAATTCAGAATTGAATGTAAATAATTCTATTATTAATGCTGCTATTAAATATGACAATAATAAGTGTGGGACATTAAACACTAGCAATGGAATTTATAATAACAATGTAGAACAATGCAATATAAATGCGAACTTAAATAATACCTTTAATAAAGATATTTTAGTGCATAATAATTCAGATATTTCAGGTAATTTCACTGCAAACACATTTAAAACAAATACGCTAAATGCTGATAATGCCTTTATAGAAATTACAGGAACTAAACCTATATCAAGCATTGATGATTTGGCTACAAATACTTATGATAAGACAAGCGATTTAAAAAATAGCACTTATACAATCAAAAATTCAACAATAAGAGCTACTAATACAAATAGCAATGGTATAGGTGGAATTAGAGCTGATAATTTAATAGTGGATAATTCACACATTCAAGCACAAGTTGTAACTAATACTCTAAATGCTAATAATTCTAAGTTTTATATTTATGGTGGTGGAATTGATACTAGTTTAGAAGATAAATTCAGTGGTCCTATCATAGTAAATAAAGAAGCTTTAGGAGAAAATAACGAAATCGTTTTATACAATACGAACTTAAGTAAGCTAGTAAATACAAGAGTTCCTATTGCTATTGTAAATGGTAAAAAAGAAGATAATGAAAAAGATAAAGCTTACTTTAAAGTAACTTATAAAACCGTTTTAGCTACTTATAATACTAAGGTTTTAAGCTTTGATGAAATAGGTAAAGATGGAGTATGGAGTTTAGGTTTAACAGATAAAGAACCAATAATTAATAAAGATAGCATTAGGTCTAATTTAGAAATAGATAAAGAAGCTTTAAAAGGTTTTGGTAAGGTTAGTGCTGATGATAAGGATTTATTGACTTTAGAATATCTTGACCCAGCTGTTACAAGTGCGATTAAAAACATAATGTATACACCATATTATGTTGCTAGATATTATATTGATGATAATGACTTAAGATTTAATTACTTAAGAAATGATGATAAAAATAAAGGTTTTTGGATAAATTCTGATTATGGTTATTTTGAAACAGATTCAAATAATTTAAAAGGTAGCAGAGTTAATGTAGGAGTAGATAATAAAGTATCTTTAAAAAATCTTGATGTAGCTTATGGTATAAAAGCTTCTAAAGCAAAACTAAAAGCTAATAAAGCATTAAGCACTGATGTTGGAATAACTGGCATTGGACTTTATGCTAGCACGAATTTTAATTCGGGATTTTTCGTTGATTATGACTTAAATTTACTAACTTTAAAGGGTAATTATAAGAGTGATTTAGCGATGATAAATACTACAAGATATGATAATTTATGGCAAGCAAAAGTTAAAGTAGGACAAAGATTTGGCTCTGATTATTATGTAGAACCTAATGTTAAATTAATAGCTACTCGCTATCCAAAAGTAAATATTGATGGAGCAGTATTAGGAATTCAAACAGAACAAGCAGCTCAATATACTGCAAAAGCAGGTATTAAAGCTGGTGCTAAAATCAATGATAAAGTAGGTTTAAATACTGAATTTGCTTATATTAAAGACTTAAACGAAAGTCCAAGTAATAGTGCTAATGATGGTATGACTTATTATTTTGAAAGGGTTCAAGATAGAGGATTTGAAATCAAATTCGGAGCTGATTATAAACCTAGTATTAATACTAACATTAATTTAGATTTTGCTAAGAGCATTACAAATCACTTTAATAATAACTACAATATAAACTTAGGATTTTCTTATAATTTCTAATCTAAAATCAAGCAAGGCTTTCTAAGTCTTGTTTGATTTATTTTCAATCAACAATGCTTTTAATATTTTTAACTTATAAAGATTTTTAGTTTGTCTAAATTCTATAAATAAAAAAGGATTTTTAAAAGATTAGCAAGGCTTTTTTAGGTCTTGTTTGATTTATTTTCAATCAACAATGCTTTTAATATTTTTAACTTATAAAGATTTTTAGTTTTTCTAAATTCTATAAATAAAAAGGATTTTTAAAAGATTAGCAAGACTTTTAAGCCTTGCTAATAAGGTTTATACATTAAATCTAAAGTGCATTATATCGCCGTCAATTACTTCGTAATCTTTACCTTCTAAGCGTAATTTACCTGCTTCTTTAGCTTTTGCTTCGCCACCACAATTTACGAAATCATCATAGCTAATTACTTCAGCCTTGATAAAGCCTTTTTCAAAATCATTATGAATTACACTTGCAGCCTTAGGAGCTTTATAACCTTTATGAATAGTCCAAGACCTAACTTCTTTAACCCCGCAAGTAAAATAAGAAATCAAATTAAGCTTAGCAAAACTTGTCCTAATAATAGCTGCTAAACCGCTTTCATTTACGCCTAATTCTTTTAAAAACTCATTAGCTTCAGCTTCGTCCATTCCAACCAAATCTTCTTCAAGCTTAGCACATAATTTTAAAACACTATGATTTGATTTGGCTGCATATTCACGCACCTTTTTTACATAATCATTATCATCTAATAATTCATCTTCGCTTACATTAACGCCATAAATTACTTCTTTAGCACTAAGTAATCTTAATTCTTTATTTAAAGTTATAAAAGCTTCGCTATCACGATTTGCATATTCACTAGCTAATTTGCCATCTTCAAGGTGTTTTAATAAATCCTGTGCTAATTCAAGGCATTCTTTAGCACCTTTAAGATTTGCTCTTGCTTCTTTGCTAAGTCTATCAAGCTTTTTATTAAGTTGTTCAATATCAGCTAAGATTAATTCAAGATTTATGATTTCTATATCTCTTAACGGGTCAACCCCACCTTCAACATGAGTGATATTCTCATCATCAAAACATCTTACTATATGTAAAATCAAATCAGTTTCACGAATATTTGCTAAGAATTTATTACCTAAACCTTCGCCTTTGCTAGCACCCTTTACAAGACCTGCAATATCTACAAATTCTATCATTGAGTGCATTATTCTTTCAGGATTTACTATATTTGCTAAGACTTTTAATCTCTCATCAGGCACTTCAACAATAGCTTTATTTGGCTCAATGGTGCAAAATGGATAATTTGCTGCTTGAGCGTTTGCTGCCTTTGTTAAAGCATTAAAAGTCGTGCTTTTACCAACATTAGGAAGTCCAACAATACCTACGCTAAGGCTCATTTTGCACTCCTTGCCATTCTAAGTAAGTTTATAATATTCATTCTAACTCCAGCTGCACTTGCTCCATAAGCATTCTCGCCCCACACTTTTTCTACATAAGCAGGTCCAGCTATATCTAAATGCAACCATTTGTCTTTATATTCTTTTCTAATAAACTCGCCTAAGAACATTCCTGCACTAATTGCCCCACCATATCTTGAGCTACCTGTATTGCTAACATCAGCTATTTTACTTTTAATAAGCTCTTTAATGTGTGGGTTAAAGTGTAAAACGCAAGTGTATTCGCCACTTCTTTTTGAATTGTTATAAAACTCGTTTTGCAAGTCTTCATTATATCCCATAATACCACTTGTATATTCGCTAAGCCCAACCACACAAGCACCTGTTAAAGTAGCTAAATCTATTAATAAATCAGGCTTTAAATCTTGAGCAAAACTCAAGCAATCTGCTAAAACCAATCTTCCTTCAGCATCAGTATTTCTTACTTCTATACTTACACCTTCTCTTGAAATCAATACATCATCAGGCATATATGATTTTTCGCTTATGCAGTTTTGTGCTGCACCTATAATTCCGTGTATTTCATAAGGTAGTTTTAACATACTAGCTGCTTTTAAAATACCTAAAACAGCAGCCGCACCACTCTTATCAGCTTTCATAGTTAGCATATAATCAGCTGGTTTAAGACTTAGCCCACCTGTATCATATACAAGCCCTTTTCCTACATAAACTATTTTTTTAATAGCGTTTTGTGGTTTATAAGCTAAGTGGATTAATTTTGCAGGATAACTACTTGCACGATTTACTGCTAAAAATGCGTTCATTCCTTCTTTTTGTAAATAATCATCGCTATAAACATTGCATTCTAAATCAAATTCTTTAGCTAATTTTAAAGCGTCTTTTTCAAAACTAAGTTGATTATAAGTGCTTGGAATTTCATTTACTATATTTTTTACATCTTCACAAGCATTTGCTAATACTTTACCTAGCTCAACGCCTTGTTGAATATCATCGTTTTGTTGTGTTTCAAGGCTTATTAATTCTATTTTAGAATTCTTAGGCTCTTTATGATATTTGTTAAACTCATATAAAGATGAAATAACAGCATAAATATGAGCATAAGCACTATAAAACTCACAACCAAGATTAATAAATTCAAGGCTAATGCTTTTTATATTTAAATTCCTAATGCTCTTAATCGCACTACCTAAACTAGCTATAAAACTAGCATAAGTTAATTCATCGTTTAAGCCAACATAAAGCGTTCTTTTAGCTAGGTTGCAAATCGCTCCAACTCCTTTATAATCATTTATTTCAAAAAATTCTTTATCATCAAATCTACTTAAATCTTTGTTTTGTATCAAACAAACTTTAAAATCAGTATTTTTTTCATTAAATACTACTTTCATTTTTTTTACCTTTCTTACTTAATAATTTATTTTCTAAACTTTTAAAAGCATATAAAATTAAGCATAAAAATCCTACAACTAAAATTCCTGCCAAATACCAATGGTCTTTCGCCCAATTAATAATCTCCCATATATGCTCACCAAAAATATACACTATAAAAATAGTAATAGCAGCCCATACTTGAGCTGAAATAAAATTAATTATTGCAAATTTCTTTGCACTATAATTAGTAAGCCCTATACTCATAGGAATAACGGTTCTAAAGCCATACATATAGCGTTGGATAAATATTATAGGCCAGCCGTATTTTTGAAGTAAAATCTGTGCTACTGCAAATTTTCGCCTTTGTGTTTTTAGCTTTTTTCTAATATAGCTTTTTGAGTATCTTCCTATATAAAAATATATCTGATCTCCCAAAAATCCCCCACAACCTGCTATAAATGTGATAAGTCCTATATGAATATGCTCTCCGTGAGCTGCAAGTCCTGCTAGTATTAATGCAGTTTCACCTTCTAGTGTGCACCATAAAAATATAATAATACTAGCAATTACGATTTTATCTCTAAATAAAGAAGTTAAAACCCCTTCAGGGTCAGCAAAAAAGGAATTTATAAAATTAATTATCATATCCATTGCTAATCCTTTAAAATACAATAAATATCATCACAATACTCTTTTAAAGCTTTATATCCACCGATATTTATATCTATTAAAAAACAACTCTTAATCTCTTTAGCACCTGCTAATTTTAATAATTTCATACAAGCAATGCTAGTGCCACCAGTTGCTAATAAATCATCCATAAAAAGAACTTTTACATCTTTTTTGCCTAAAAATGCGTCCTTTTTCATCTCTATTTTATCTTTGCCGTATTCTAAATCATATTCAATACTTAATAGCTCTCCTGGGAGTTTGTTTTTCTTTCTAATTGGAACAAAAGGGATATTTAAAATAGCTCCTAATGCAGCTGCAAAAATAAAGCCACGACTTTCAGCTCCTACTAAAAAATCAAATTCTTCATCTTTATATTTATCTTTTAAGTGATTTATTAAAACTTGCCAACCTTCTTTATCTGCTAAAAGTGTGGTAATATCTGCAAATACAATTCCTTCTTTTGGGTAGTTTGGATATCTTTTTATCTTCTCATTTAATAATTTTTCTATATTCATATTAATCCTTATAATAAGCTTTCAATTTTTGCTTCTAATTCTTTGATTTTTGTATTTAATTTATTATTTTCTAAGCGATATTGAGAATTTCTTGTCCTAAGGCTTGTTAATTCACTTTTTACCTTATCTAATTCTTCATTTAATACATCTATATTTCCTAAAGAGCGTTGAAGTTGTGTTTGTAGCTTTCTCATAACCACTTCTGTATCATCAAAATTAGTTTTTAAAAACTCTTTTGAGGCTCTTTCTTTATTAAGTAATGATTTATAATAATAAGTCATCACTAAAAAATAAATACATATACAAACTAAAGCAGTAATAACCATCCAAATAAATAACATTTATTGCCCTAATTTTTTTACTCTATTTTCGTGTCTTCCACCAAGAAATGGGGTATTTATAAAGGTTATGATTAATTTTTTTGCAAGTTCAAAATCAACAAATCTAGCGCCTAAAGATATAACATTAGCGTCATTATGTTCTCTTGCTAATCTTGCATAATCTTCGCAATGACAAAGTGCTGCACGAATATGTTTATGGCGATTTGCCGCTATGCTAATTCCTATACCACTTCCGCAAATAATAACACCTATTGCATTTGTATCGTTTTTAAACTCATTTGCTAATTTATTAGCATAATCAGGATAATCCACGCTATCATCACTATCACAACCAAGATTTATACATTCGTATTCTTTACTAAAGTATTCAATCAAACTAAACTTTAACTTAGTTGCTGCGTGGTCGTTTGCAAAATAAATTCTCATATTTTTCCTTAATATAAAATAATTTTAGTTTAATATTTAAGAGTTAATTAATAATACGCTCTTACTTCTCGTTTTAAATCTCTTTCTTTGATTGCTTGACGCTTGTCGTGAAGATTTTTTCCTTTTGCTAAAGCTAGAGTTCCTTTCAAAATCCCACGCTTAAAATAACAATTTAGTATTACTAAAGTAAATCCATCTGTGCTGATTTTACCTATTAATTTATCAATTTCTGCACGATGAAGCAATAATTTCCTAGCTCTTCTATCTTCGTGAGTGAAGTATTTATTCGCCGTATTCATATGACCTATGTGGCTATCAAGTAGCCAAGCTTCACCTTTGATTATCCTTACAAAAGAATCTTTTAAATTGATTTTGCCGTGTCTTACAGCTACAACTTCGCTACCTAATAAGGCAAAACCACATTCATAAGTATCAATTATGCTATATTCAAATCTTGCTTTTTTATTCTCTGCAACGCTTTTCATTATTATCCTTAAAATGAGTATATAAGACCGATTTTAGCGTAATTTTGATTAGCAATTAAACTTAAACGATAATTTTTATAATCAAAATAAGTATTAAGATTTATATGTTTTTTATCAGCACTAATTTTTATACCAAAATTATCAAAATCCTTTAAATAACCTATATTTAAGCCGTAATTATTAGCCCCTATAAAAAAACCTTCATAATAATACCCTAAGAAAAAATTAGCAAACACCCTAGCCTTTTTATATCTAATTCCTAATTCAAATTCATAGCTAATCTTTTCGTATTCGCTAATTTTTATAGGGCTTATATAATTTTTATTAAAGTTTAATATATTTAAACTATGAGATAATTTATCATTTAGACTAAGAATACTTATCTCAAAATCAAGGCTATTTTTTTTATCATATTCATAAAACAATCCTACTTTATGAAAGTTCTTTTTATAATCAGTATTAAGCGATACAAAACGAATTGGAATTAGGCTTGATTTAAGATTAACACCATAGTTTTTGGCATACATACTTAAAGCCGATGAGCAATTTTTATGCAAAAATGTATAAGTATCATAAATCTCATCTTCGTAAAATAAAGCTGATAGATTGGCTTCTTGGCTATCATCTAAATTAAGCGGATAGCATTTTACTTGTCTTTCATCATCTTCATAAAACTTAATTAATTTATCCTTAGGCAAAATTTGCATAATGCCTTCTACTCCAAAAAGTGCTGATAAATTATCTTTAATATTTAAATTACTATTTAGATTAAAACTAGCCGCTTTATTGTTATAAGCTAAAAATATATGCCCAAACATAGTATCAAGTCGCTTGTAGCTATCACTTACATAACAAACACTAATATCACTTGCTCTTAAAAAAATACTAATAATTAATAAAAATACAAATTTCATCTTATTATTTTACTTTTTTTGTTAGCATAAAAGGTAAAAAAAGGAGAAAAAATGGAAATAATTGAACTATTCAAAAATGTCAAATATCCTAATTTTCAAAAGGATATTGTAAGTTTTGGTTTTGTAAAAAGGTGCGAATTAGCAGGAGATATTATCCTAATGGATATTGAAATTCCAGCTGCAAGTGAGCAAATAGCAAATGCTATTAGAAATGAATGTGAAGCAATAGCTAGAAATAATCATTATAAACTTGAGCTTAAAATCATTCAACCAAAATTAGAAGAGCCAGAAGTAAAAAGACCAAAAATCAAAAATCTAGCTCCACAAATTAAGCATTTTGTGATGATTAGTAGTGGAAAAGGTGGAGTTGGCAAAAGTACAACTACTCTAAATCTAGCATTATCACTTGCAAAACTTGGTAAAAAAGTAGGAGTGCTAGATGCTGATATATATGGTCCTAATATGCCAAGAATGCTTGGTGCTGAAAACGAAAAACCTGTAGTAGTAGGCAATAAAATCCGTCCTGTTAAAGCTTATGGAATTGAGTTTATGAGTATGGGAATTTTAATTGAAGAAGGACAAGGATTAATGTGGAGAGGCTCTATGGTAATGAAAGCGATTGAGCAACTTTTATGCGATGTGTTATGGAGTGAGCTTGATGTATTATTACTTGATATGCCTCCAGGAACAGGTGATGCACAAATTACTCTAGCTCAAAGTGTGCCTGTTAGTGCGGGAGTTTGCGTTAGCACCCCACAAGCAGTAAGCCTTGATGATAGTAAAAGAGCTTTAGATATGTTTAACAAATTAAATATACCTGTAGCTGGTGTAATTGAGAATATGAGTGGTTTTATTTGTCCTAATTGCGATGTTGAGCATGAGATTTTTGGTAAAGGTGGAGCACTTAATTTAGCTCATGAATATGATTGCTCTGTTTTAGCTTGTATTCCTATTGATTTATCAATTAGAAGTGGTGGAGATAGTGGTAAGCCTATTTCTATGTGTGAGCCAAATTCAATAGTAGCAAAAAGATATGAAGAAGCTGCATTTAAATTAATTGAGTTTTTAAACACTACTAAAGCTGATAATTCTAGTATTCAACCAACGACAAACACTCCAGCTTGTCATTAATAAAAAGAAGGGTTTAAAAACCCTTCTTAAAATTACTTAGTATTTGTAAATTCTAAACTGAACTTACCACCATGTAAATCATTTGTATTATTCAAATCAATTACTTCTTTAATGTATTGCTTTTTAGCATTATCAGGTGATAGCGTAATAGTTACTTCGCCTGTTTTTGGATTTTTAAAAAAGCTTGAACCATATTCAGCATTAAATGATAATTCATTAATAATAGCACTAGCGTCTTTATCATATAAAGAACTCTTTAAAGGTATTTTTGTTCTTTCGTTTTTCTTATTTAAATAATAAAGCTCTAAATCTGTTGTAGGATTTAAAGTAATTTTGTCAGTATTTGTTACTTTATTATCTTTATAAGTAACATTAGTAAAGATAAATGAGTATTCATTAGCTAAATTAGTGCTAGCTCCATCTAAAGAAACTTTTGATGATTTTAATAATGAAAACTCAGCAACACTTGGCTTAGCTAAACTTGCATTAGTATCTATTGTTTTATTATCTGGAGTTTTTTTGTATTTAGTGTAAGCTAATTCTAAATCTACAGATATTTTATCTTTTGGTGCAGCAAATCCAGCTATAACAGCATTAATGTTATTTGTCTTTGTATCATTATATAAATCTTCTAATTTTTTATCAAAATCTTTATTTAACTTATCTTTTGTAATGATAACTCTATCTACTAGAATTTGATTTGCACCATTAATTGTGGTATTAAAGCTTTTATCCGTATAATTTTCATCAATATTTACTAAATATCTATCTTTAGCTTGTTTATCAGTATTATCAAAATTTAATTCATACTCAAGATTATGGTCTTTGCTAAATTTATGATATACATAATTTAAGCTATTTGTATCCTTAGCACCTAAATTATTAAATACATAATAAATCTTTAAGCTATTATTATCGCCTACTTCACTCTTAAAGAATGTTTTTTCATCTGTAAAGGCATTGTTTATTATAGGAGTTCTTAAAACATATTCCTTAGTGCTAGCAAAATTAATACTTATAGCACTTTTACTATCAATTAAACAACCTACTTTTCCATATTCATCTACTTTATTATTGATAGCATTTACATTACATAAACCTTTAATACTATCTGGTTTTGTGAATTTACCTTCGTATAATTTAAGTTTTGCATCAGTTGATAATGGGAAATTTACAACTGCGTCATTGATTTTATAGGTATTATTATTGTCTTTTACAAACGCAACTTCATTGCTATCAGATATAGTATTTTTATTAGTTGCATTTAAACTAAAATCATAATTTTTACCTTGACTATCTTCTACACTTAAAGTAGTTTTTGTTAAAGCAAATTCTTCATTTGTTACTATTAGCTTATCTTTAGCATCTTTTAATCCCGCATTAAATACTGCTACTTTTCCACCCGCAAGAGCATTTTCTCCAGCTGTAAATGTAGTGCTTGTAGTGTATTCAACTAAAGCAGGTCTTAAACTAAAATCATTAGTGCAATTTCTAGCTTTTACAGGCACTTCAATTAGGCTTTTAGCGTCTTTATTGTTATTGTTTTTATTGATTTCTTCTTGAACTTGAGATTTAGAATATATTGTATAGCATACTTTATATCTACCTACTTTTAAATCATCAATCTTTACAACGCCATTATAAAACGGATAAGCACCACTAAATCCTGTTTGAGTAAATATTGGATTACCTACTAAATAATCATTTTCGTGACTAATATTAACTTTACTTGTTCCATTATCATAATAAGTAAGGTCAGCTGATTTAATTATTTTATTAGTATTTGCGTCTATTACATCAAAAGTTACAAAATTATCAATATTATTTAATTTATTTGATGATTTTGCACTTTTTATACCTAAATAAACAGGTTCTCCAGCTATTCTAGTATTTGCAGTTGTAGGATTAAAACCTGTGCTAGTGCTGTTTAATACAGGCATTTTATCAGGGTCTTGTTTATTCCAAATAGAACCAAAATCTACATTACTAGCATTAAAATTAATATCGCTAATAATTACATAAAACTTACCTGATGATTTAGCATTAATGATAGTATTTGAATCGGTTTCAAAAAATGGTCTATTATCAGCATAAAAACCTTTATCAAGTGTAAGTTCTAATAGTATTGATTCACCAGATTTATATTTAATTGCATCTAATAACCCTTCATCAACTCTTAATGCCATAACATCAGTTGTGTATTCACTTGAAAAATAGCCATTCTTTTCACTATCTTCACTAATTACTTTAAAGCCACCATCAGTTTTGCTTAATTTATAAGTTTTGTATTTGAAATCTTTAAATTTAAATTTCATATTAGAGCAGTTTTTACCACTACTTATATCGCATTCTTGTTTATTTTCAAAGCCTAATCTATTAGGGTCTAAATCAACGCCTTCGTATGTAAATGATAATTGAGCATTATTATTTACTCCGTATTTAAGCTCTGTTACAACATAAAATTCTTTATCATTAAAGCTACTTGGTAAATTTTCAACTTTTGCTTTTCTAGGAACTAAATTTTTATCAATTTCAGTAGTTTTAGCTCCATCAGCGTCAGGATAAAAATGTAAATAATATCTAGCACCAATTTTGCCATTTGAAGAATTGCCGTATTTTTTCGCATCATCATATCTAAAACTTGTAGGTCTAGTATTTAAAGTAAATATATGCTCTTCACCAGAAGTTGCTCTAGTATAAATATTGCTTCTATCTATTGAGTAATTAGCGATTGCATATTTACCATCTAAACTACTTATATAGTTTTGTAAAAACTCATTAGCTGGTTTATTCCATAATAATTTGCTAGATTGCATAGCTTCAAACTTTGCATAACCATTTTGATTTTTACTTCCATAATATTGTAAATTAATAAAATAGCATTTTCCTATCTTATTATTATTACCAAAAGCATTAGAATTATTGCTACCTTGATCTAAATTCTTATTAAAAAAAGGAAACACATTATCTTTATTATTAAACTCATTAGTTCCGTATAAGCTTATATTTTTTAAAGTAATTGCTTCGGTTATTTTTCTTAGATTATAAGTTTTATAATACATATCTTTATAATAACCATCTGGATAATGTCTAACATAGGTATCATCCCCTCTAAATTCTGCAGAACCATAAAGGTCTCCACTAATTCCAAAAGGAACTACTTGACCATATTCATTTTTTATCCCACCATATTGAGCCATACCTGTTCTCATATCGTAAACATGGTCACTAGCAGTAGAAGCTCTAAATTGATAGCCTAAACCCCATAAAGAATGGAAAAATCTAACATATTTTCCATGAGCGCTTAAACTATTCCAATCACTAGAACCACAACCTTTACCATTTTTAAAATCACGATTATCCCAGTTATAAATCTGATTACACCAAGGACCTCTATCATTACCACCTGATATTGTTCTTTGAGCTAAAAGAGCCCAACTTTGATACATATTAGAGCGTTTTGAACCTGTTCCTGGTATCATTTGTCCATTTTGTATACCTAGATTTTGATTTACGAAGTTTTTAAAATCATTAGGAAAAGAGCCAAGATTAATATTATCGCTTAGATAAAAACTAAATGGATTGTATTCTTTTTGATTGTTAGCAACTACTAATAATCTACCTGTAGTATTTACGCCAAAATCTTTATATGATTCTTGATAATTTCCTAAGTTGTATTGATATATAGTAGTATCATATTTAATACTTGGGCTTATCTTATCTTTTGAAACATATAATCCTTTATCAAGATTAGCTTTATTAATATTTGCAATAAACTCACTAGCATTTGGAATTTTATTTGTTCCTAAATCACTACTACCATCAACCATACAATACACATTATCTCTATAATTTGCATTATCTGCTTCAGGATTTCCGCTACCATCTTTATAACTATAAACTTGCATTAAAGAAGCACAATCATAATAAGCCCAAGCATCACTACCAGGTCTTCCGTGAAGACAACCAATGATTGCATTATCACGACCATAATTATAAAAGTCTTGTATTAATTCAAGTTTAGTACGTGCAGCACCATACGCATTATCAACATTTCCAATAAAAATACCTTTAATTTTATTTTCTGTTGTTACCATACTCCCGTGCAATACACTTATCGCACATAGGGATAGAAATATCGTTTTTTTCATATTTTCTCCTAAAATAAAAAAAGTATATTTATTTTACATAAAACTTATCAATTAATGCTATAAATTATAAAAATATTTCAATTTAAGGAAAAATAATGTTTAAAGACTATTTATGCTTAGGTGTGATAGGAAATGTTCCTAATCATTTAAATCAAGCTAACGAAGCTAAAGATTTTACTGAATTACATACAAGTGATTTTGCACCTAAAGGTGTGTTTCCATTCTACTCTAAAGATAGTAATAAAGAATATTTAAAGAGATTTTGTATTAGTGAAAATGAGCTTATTTTAGATGGAGATTTTGTTCAAATTGAGCCTGAATTATGTGTAATTTTTAAAGCTTTTTATGAAAATGATAAACTAAGTGATTTAAAACCACAATTTTATGCAGCGTTTAATGACGCTAGTAAAAGAGTAAATGAAAATAAAATATCTTCTAAAAAGAACTTCTCAACTGCTAGTAAAGGTATTGGGAATTTAGTTCCTTTAAATAATCTTGATGAATTAAATGATTATAAAATCCACTGCTATTTAAAAAGAGATAATGAGATAATAAAATACGCAAACGAAGATTATATAAAAAATTATTTTTATTATTCAAATACATTAATCACTTGGCTAATTGATACTATAAATAATCAAATAGACATAGCAACCCTTGAAGATATAAGACCTTTAATAGCTAGTAAGCCTGCAAATTTATTGATATGTTTAGGTGCTTTATCTTATACTCCTTTTGGAGAAAAACACTATTTAAAAAATAATGATGAAATCTTTGTAGCTATTTCTAAAAATGATGAATTTATAAATGTTAAAGATGGCTCTTGCCTTCATCAAATAGTAAAAAGCAATAATTCTAGTAAATAATTTACTAGAATTTATCTTCTAACTTATCGTAACTTTCTTTTAATTGCAACATTATTAAGCATTTTTCAAGGTCTTTAAAATGCGTTGTATCATCTAAGAGCAAAAAGCATTTTTTTAATAATTCTTTATGTTCTTCATAATCATCGCTTACTAATTTTGCAGCTATACTAAAAGCATTTATTAAACTATTTTTAGTGTTAATTTCTAATAAAATATAAGCAAAATCAATATATCTTAAATCATTATAAGAAATCTTATTTGAGCTTTTTAGGCAAAAAATCTCTTCGTTTATTATGCTAAATCCTTCAATATTTACTATACTAATTTGCTTTTCTTTGCACTCATTACAAATTATTTCAAATATCTTTTGCTTTTGCATTATATATTCTTTAAATATTCTTTAATTCTAGCCTTGCACTCATTTGCTAAGCTTTTTGGCTCAAGAATTTTAATATGTGGAATCCACTTAAAAACCAGCCTAATAATCTCATCTTCATAGCTTGTTTCTGTTTCTATTATGATTTTATCTAAATGGCTTGAGATTATTCTTTGATTTTTTAATATTGCTCTTTTTAAAAAATATTCTTTAGCAACACAATCTAATTCTAAAATAACATTTGTAATATTATTTGATATAAAACTACTTGAATTATTGTTAATCAGCTCTTGTGTGCTTTCATTTGGGATAAATTCTTCTTGTGTGATTAATAAATTTTTGATTTTATATAAAGTAAAGCTTTTAAGTTCAGCTTCTTCACAAGCTAATAAATACCAAATATCTTGATGATTTACTAATTTATAAGGCATTAGAATTCTTTCTTTTGCATTATAAGTTATTTTAATTTTTACCTTATTTAAAATCGCATTAGTTAAGCTCTCATAAACACTACTAATATCATCAATTTCGTTATTTTTAATATTAGTAATTGGTAGTTCTTTTTGAGTAAAAAGATTGTTTAAAAACTCATCGCTAAGCCTTGTTGGAAGCATAGTAATATCAAATATTTTTATAAGTTTTCTAATCTCTTCGTGATTGCTTTTGATATAAGCTTTATCTAAACTATAATCCCCATTTCTTCTAGCAATTATTGGTAATTTTGATAATCTTTCATTAATATCACGCTGAATAGTCTTAGCATTTACTCCAAATTCTTCAGCTAAATCGTGCTTATTTAATATCTCTTCATTATAAAGTCTTACTAATATTTGAGCTATTCTATATGATGGTTTTTGCATTTTCATCCTCGTTATTTCTTAATTGCCCGCACGCTGCACTAATATCAAGCCCTTTGCTTTGTCTAATGGTAGCGTTTTGTCCGTGTGCTTGTAAATAATCTCTAAAAGCAATTACTTTTTCTTCACTTGGGCGTTTATAGATACTGCCTTCGTGTGGGTTAAAATAAATTAAATTTATCTTAGCTTTTATTCCGTGTAGTAATTTTACTAAAGCCTTTGCGTGGCTTAAATCATCATTAATCCCACCTAAACATAAATATTCAAATAACACTCTTTTTCTAGCATCTATTGGGAAATTTCTTACCGCATTTAAAACGCTTTCAATATTATAAGCCTTATTAATAGGCATTAATTCATCTCTTAAAGTATCATTTACAGCGTGAAGCGAAATTGCAAGTAATACACCTAAATTCATCTTGCCTAATTCTTCAATTTGCTTTGCAAGACCGCTTGTTGAGATTGTTTGACGGCGTGGAGATATTGCTAGAGTATCGTTATGAGAAAAGATTTTAATAGCCTTGCTAACTGCTTTTAAATTATCAAGTGGCTCTCCCATACCCATAAAAACTATATTAATACCTTGCTCATAAGGGATTTTTGCGTATTTTTTGATAAATAATACTTGAGCTACTATTTCAGCTGTGCTAAGATTTCTAATAAGCCCACTTTTACCCGTTAAACAAAAGGCACAACCACTTTTGCAACCTACTTGGCTACTTATACAAATAGTGTATTTTGCACTTTTTTTCACACCATTTTCTATTCTTTCTTTTTTCATAGGTAGCAAAACGCTTTCTATTGTGTGATTATCGTGCAAGGAAAATAAGAATTTAATACTCCCATCAATGCTTGTTTGAGCTATTTTTAAGCTAAGTGGCATAATGTTAAATTCATTTTTTAATTGTTCTCTTAGAGCTTTTGATAAACTTGTAGCTTCGCTAAAATCATTTATATATTTTTGATATACAAATTTTGCTAATTCATTATTTAGATATTTTGGACTAAGGTTATATTCTTCTGGTAAAAAATCTAATAATTCTTTCATAAAAGTCCTTTGTTTTCTAAGTAATTTTCTAGTATTTCATTAGCTTTTGCTATGTTTTTTATATATTCTTCGTGTGCGAATTCATCACAATAATTAGTCGCTACTAAAATTGCACTAGCTGGAATTTTATAATAATTAGCAGTCGCAAAAAAACTAAAACATTCCATATTTTCGCCTAATATCCCGTATTTTTCATTCATTTTCTTAGCGTATTCGTAATTTTTACAAATATAATTAGAAGAATTTAAATTAGAAACTTCATTAGTTTTCATAGGGGTATAAACTAAATCATCTAACATAGCTAATTCAATATTTACAGCACTTTTAAACTCATTTACGCTAAAAAGCTCAATTTCTTTAGTATAAAGCCCCATTGAACCTATAAAAATCAATCTTTTTGGCTGCTTTTTAAGTATTAATTCGCTAAGTTTTATAGAACAATTACTGCCTAATCCAATAGGCTCTGCGTAATCATAAATCTCACTTATTCCTGCACTAACTATCATTTATTGCCTTTAATTTTATTTATAATACTTTTTGCATCAAGCCCTAAGCTTTGCATAACTTCATTTGTATTTCCGTGAGTTATAAACTCATCTTCATATTCATAAGATATTAATTTAATGTCTAAATCATATTCTTTTAAAAAGCTAGAAATTATAGAATTTAATCCGCCTATTTTTGCACTTTCGCTAAAAATATGCCATTCTTTTGAACTCTTAGCAAGATTTAATAAAAACTCTTTATCAAGTGGTTTAGCAAATACTAAATCAATTACATTTGCATTGATTTCTTCACTAACTGCTAAAGCTTTTGCAACGCCTTCTCCAAAACCTAAAAAGCTTATATTAGAATTTACATTTTTAATAAAATGAGTTTTTAAACTTGGCTCATAGCTCTCATCTAAAGCAAAACTTCCCCTTGGATAGCGAATAGCAATTAACCCAACTTTACTTGTAGCGTATTCAAGCAATAATTTAAAACTTTTAGCATTCGTTGGAGCACAAATTTTAAAATTAGGTATGCAAGATATATATGAAATATCAAAAGCTCCTTGATGAGTTTTGCCATCATTTCCTACAATCCCTGCACGATCAAGTGCAAAAACCATATTAAGATTAAGTATTGCACAATCGTGAATTAAACTATCATAAGCTCTTTGCAAAAAAGTTGAATAAATAGCTACAACAGGCATAAAACCACATTTACTCATAGCAGCCATTGAAGTTACTGCGTGAGCTTCTGCTATTCCTACATCATAAAATCTATTAGGATATTTTGCTATTAATTTATCAATTCCTGTGCCACTTGGCATAGCTGCACTAAGACCTACTATTTTTTCATTTTTACTTGCTAGTTCATCTAAAATATCACTAAAAATTGCCGTTGCACTAGGTTTTTTTGAGCTACTTAAACTCTTACCTGTTTTTATATCAAAAGCTCCAACTCCGTGCCAACTACCCTCATCATTTAAAGAATACTCATAACCATAGCCTTTGATTGTTTGAATATGCAATAATACAGGCTTTTTAAGACTTTTTGCTAGATTTAATGCAGTTATTAAATCAGCAATATTATGCCCATCAATTGGGCCAATATATTCAAGTCCTAATTCTTCAAAAAACATTCCAGCAGGAGTGATTAATTTAAATCCATCTTCAAATCTTTTTGCAGTATATCTAGCACCTTCAGGCAAGTATTCAAGCATTGCTTCAACGCCTTTTTTAAATTTTTGATAAATTGGACTTGATAAACTTTTTGATAAAAATCTTGAAACCGCACCAATAGGCTTACTAATACTCATTTTATTATCATTTAAGATAATAATACTTGGATATTTTCTATCTCCTAATTCATTTAAAGCCTCATAGGCTAATCCACAGCCCATCGCCCCATCACCAATAATAGCAATTGGAATTGCATCTTTTTTATTAAGACTAAAAGCCTTTGCAACCCCCGTTGCAAGAGATATTGAAGTAGATGAATGCCCTGCTATAAAAAAATCATACTCGCTCTCATTTGGCTCGGTATAACCACTAATTCCATTAAATTGTCTTAGATTTTCTAAATTCCTATTTGTTAATATTTTATGTGCGTAGCATTGATGAGATACATCAAAAATTAAAGGATTTTCCTTTATATCAAATAAATGATGAAGAACAACGCTTAGTTCAACCACGCCTAAATTAGACGATAAATGACCGCCGTTTTTGCTAACTTGCTCAATGATTGTAGCTCTTATATCACTACATAATTCTTTTAATTCGTTTTCATTAAGGCTTTTGATATTTTCAATTTTACGCTTCATCTAATATCATACTCCTTGCTTGTGCTAATCTTTCTTTTAAGTTAATTTGAGTATTTAATGTATCTGAATTAATAATCAAACAACCCTTATTAATAGCATCATCAGCTAAGATTTCAATCCTATTTGAACTTAATTCTTTATTTAAATAATCAAAATCCTTAGGATTTACGCTGATTTTAATCTTAATGCTTTTATCAATTCCTTGCATTATCGTATTTGCATAAGCTAGAGCAATTTTTGCTGAACTTGTTTCTAGCTCTTTATTTACTACTTCTTTAGCTATTAAATAAGCAGCTTCGTTTAAATCGCTTTTTGTTTTTTCACAAAAATCACTTAATTCTTGGCATTTATTTTCAAGCTTTTTAATACTATTTGATACATTTATACTAAGCTCGTTTATTTTATCTTCATTTTGAGATTTACCTGCGTTTAAACCTTCTTCATAAGCGTTTTTTTTAGCTATTTCAATCTCATTTAAAAGTCTTTTTTCAAATTCTTCTTCTTGTTTTTCAAGTTTCATTTGAAGTTTTACTACATTATCGCTTAAAGTTTCCATTTTTTTAAGCATTTCTTCATTGATTGGATTTGGTGGCGGTGATGGTGGCGGAGTAATTTCTTTAATTATTACAGGCTCTTCTTTTATTTCTTGTGGAGTTTCAATAACTTCACTAAGCTGCTCTTCACTTGCATCAGTGTCAAATGAGCTTAAAATTTTAAATTTATAATTTTGAATATGATGCTCTTTGGCTTTATTATCAATAATAGTTTTCATCATTCTATCATCTCATCACTTTCGCCTAATTGTATTACTCCACTTTCATTAAGCTTTTGAACAACTTCAACGATTTTTCTTTGTGCTTCTTCTACATCTTTTACCCTAACAGCACCTAAAAATCCCATTTCTTCATTAAAACTCTCTGCTGCTCTTTGGCTCATATTAGATAAAAACATACCTTTTAAATCTTCCGTGCTTCCTTTTAAAGCTATCATTAAATCTTTTTTATCAGCTACTTTTAATATCTCTCTAATTGCTGTTGTGCCTAATTTAGTAATATCATCAAAAGTAAACATCATATCTTTAATAGTAGTTGCAAGTTTTTCATCAGTTTGCTCTAAATATGCAATAGTTGATTTGCTTGATTTTTGACCTAGACGATTAAGCACTTCAGCAACTGCTCTAGTCCCTCCAACTTCAACTTTATAAGATGTAAGAGATTGTAATTTACTCTCTAAAACGGTTGAAACTCTTTTAATAATACTTGGGCTAATATCACCTAAAGTAGCAATTCTATGGATTACTTCACTTCTTAAATTATCTTCAAAAAACTCTAAAGTCTCAGCTGCTCTAGTAGGCTCCATATGTGCAATAATTAAAGCTATTGTTTGTGGATATTCATTTACGATAAAGTCAGCTAATTGTTGAGGTTTAATATTGCTAAGATAAGAAAATGCTTGATTTCCATCTAAAGTTTTTGCTAATTTTGATAAGATTTTTTCAGCTTCTTCAATCCCATAAGTATTGTATAAAATCTCTTTAGCAAATTCCAAACCACCATTTTTAATATACTGATTTGACTTAAGTAAAGCGTGAAATTCTTCTAATACAGCAGTAGCTACTGCTCTATCGACTTGCTTTGCACTTGCAATATATTTTGTGATTTCAATTACCATATCTGTATCAAGATTTGAAAATATTAGTGTGCTTGGCTCTTCTCCCATTAGAACCAAAAATATTGCAATTTTTTCTAAAATACTTAAATCATTATATAAGCTTTTTTGTTCGTTGCTTAAATTTGCCATTACATTTCCTTTTGAGATTGATTAAATTCAGCATCGTTTTTTAATAAACTTTTAAATAGCATAGCAACCTCATCACTTTTTTCTGTGCTAATAGTTTTTAATTTTTCAAGTAAAATATCATATTGTAATTCATCTTCACTAAATCCAGCGTCAATTCCAAGTTGTTCTTCAACTCTTTTCTTAGCTTGTTGGTATTTTTCTATCGCATCTTCTTCATCATCAGCACCTTCTTCACGCCTAATTTCTTCTAATTCTTCAGGTGTAAATACCTTATCCTCAAGCATTTTCTTAATAAACGGAGATATAACCTTTTTATAAAATATAAACATTAACACCATAGCAAAAATATATTTTGCAGGTGGGATAAACGGCATTATATAGCTTTCTAAGAAATTAGTAATTTTAATTGATGGTGGAACTGGAGCTTTAATATTATTAAATCTAATATTATCAACACTAACACTATCTCCTCTAGTATCATTAAATCCTATTGCGTTTTTTACCAAACCTTGTAATTTTTTAAGCTCATCATCGCTAATTGCTACATATTTTACTTCGCCATTTTCATCAATTTCGTATTTTCCATCTACTACTACTGCTGCACTAATTCTATTTAAGGTTGCAAATTGACCTTTGATGGTTGTAATTTTTTTAGATATTTCATAATTAATTGTGCTTTGATTTTTGCTATAACTTTCTTTATTTTCTCCATCTTCAATGCCTTGAACAGGTCCAATATTTGATATTGCTCCTGGCACTCCGCCTACTTCTTTGCCTTTTTTGCCTTCTTTTTTCTCTTCTAAACTTTGCTCACTTCTAGCGACTGAATTTGGGTCAAACACTTCACTTTGACTATTTGCCTTATCAAAATTAAAATCAGCATTAACTCTAGCAACAACTCTATCCCAACCACCAAGAACAGGTGCTAAAACATTTATAATCTTTTGCTCTAATGAATTTTCATATTCTTTTTTATAATTTATTTGTGCGTTTAATTCATCTACATCAAGCCCTACTTCATCAGCACCTAAATTAACTCCATTTTGATCAATTATTTTAACATTCTCAACACTTAAACCAGCTACTGATGATGCTATTAAATTTTTAATCCCTAAAACTTGCTTTTGACCTAATTTCATACCCATTTTAATATTTAAAACTACTGAAGCTGTTGGTGGCTCTTTTTCTTTTACAAATAAAGATTCTTTACCAAAAGCAATATGAACTGTAGCTTTATTAATAGGATTTAAGCTCTCAATTGTTCTTGCTAATTCGCCTTCTAAAGCTCTTTTAAACTTGATTTTTTGTTCTTCATCAGTAGCTCCAAATTCTTGTTTATCAAAAATCTCAAAACCTACTTTATTATCCTTTAAAATTCCAGCACTTGCCACTTCTAAACGCTGCTTATAAACATCAGCACTTGGAACTAAAATGGTGCTTTCATCTTTTAAAATATAATTTATCTGATTTTTTTCTAATATTGACACAACTGCAGCTGAATTTTTAGTATCTAATTCATCAAATAAAACAGAATATCCAGAGTAGTTTTTATTATTACCAGAATTATATACGAGTAAAAAAACTATAAAAGCAACGGTTGCAATAATGGCTGCTAATATAGTTAGTTTTTGTTTTTTTTCTAAACCCGAATAGAACTTGCCTATTCCTTGTAAAAATTGCTTAATCATTTATCATTCTTTAAATATGAGCCAAGCCATTTTATATTTGTTTTATTTTTTAAGATTTTTTGCACATTCAAATCATCAATATGTCCGTCAAAATCAATAAAAAAACTATATTCAAATTCTTTTTTCTTTAAAGGTCTTGATTCAATTTTAGTTAAGTTGATATTTGCTTCTTTAAACTCATTAAGCAAATCAACTAAAGCACCTGCTTTATGTGCTGTATTTGCTAGAATTGATGTTTTAGAATTGCTTGATTTTTCGCAAGAATGTTTGCTAAGCACTAAAAATCTAGTTTTATTTGCCTTATTATCTTCAATACACTCAAACATTAAAGGCAAATCGCTTAATTTTGCTGCAATTTTTGAGCAAATTGCAGCTGAGTTTGGCGTATCTTTTGCTAATTTTGCAGCAGCGGCTGTGCTTTTTGTAGGGACAAACTCAATGTCTAAAATATTATGAGCTTCTAAGAATTTTTTGCACTGATTATAGCCTTGTGGATGAGAAAAAATCACTTTAATATCTCTTATATCATCAGTTGTGCTTGCGAATGAATGATGAATATCTAAATAATTTTCAGCAAAAATCAAAATATCATCGTATTTTGCAAGACAATCAAGAGTAGCTCCAACTCCACCTTCTGTATTGTTTTCTATAGGAACTACTGCATAAGATACTTCATCGTTATTTAAACTAACAAAAACATCTTCAATAGTAGCAATCTCAATATATTCACTAAGTGCTCCAAACCATAATCTTGCTGCTTGATGAGTATAAGTGCCAATTGGACCTAAAAACGCAACTCTTTGTGGTAATTCAAGATTTCTTGAAATTGCAAAAATCTCTTGATAAATTGCTTTAATTGCGTCTTTTTCTAATAAGCCTTTGCTATTTTCGCTTAGTCTATTTATTATCTCGTTTTCTCTTACAGGACGATAAATTGGACTACCTTCATTATGCTTTAAAATACCAACTTGCTTTACAAATTCCATTCTTTGATTTAATAATTTAATTATTTCATCATCAATTTTATTTATATTTTGTCTAATTTCTTCTAAATTCATAATATACTCACAAACAAGATAATTCATTAGCTATTAATTCATCAAAACTTTGAGCTTTATTTATTAATTTTAACTCATTGTTATATAAAGAATATTCAGCAACCTTTGTTCTTGAATTATAATTTGAGCTCATTACAAATCCGTAAGCTCCTGAACTTTTAATAACTACTAAATCATTTGCCATTAAAGGTGGTAAAACTATATCTTTTGCTAAGAAATCTCCACTTTCACAAACTCCACCAACTAAATCAGCCTTACTACTTTCGTTTAGCTTATTTACACTAGGAAAGCTTAAAATCTCGTGATATGCTTCGTATAAACTTGGGCGAATTAGTTCACACATAGAAGCATCGCATATTACAAATCTTTTTCCTTCGTTAATTTTTTCATATAAAACCTTGCTTACTAAATAACCTGCATTTCCTACAATATAACGACCTGGCTCACAGCAAATTGTCAAATCTTGTGCTTTTGCAATATTTTTAATCATATGTGCAAACTCATCTAAATTAGGCTCGATTTCATCATTTTTGTATTTAATACCAACTCCGCCACCAATATCAAAAAACTTAATATTTAGCCCTACGGTATTTAGCTCTTTTATAAATTTTTCTACCAAAATAGCAGCTTGGATAATACTACTTAATTCTAAGATATTTGAACCTATATGAAAATGAACTCCTACTGGATTTAAATAATCTGATTTATGTGCTTTTAAAAACATAGCCCTAGCATTATCTAGACTAACTCCGAATTTGTTTTCTTTAAGACCTGTTGAAATATAAGGATGAGTTTTTGCATCTATATTAGGATTTACACGAATACTTATATTTACTACTTGATTTTTACTCTTTGCAATACTTTCTAAAAGCTCTAATTCAGCACTACTTTCTACATTTATATAAAGTATTTTTTGCTCTATTGCAAATTCTAATTCACTTGCACTTTTACCAACCCCACTAAAAATTATTTTATAAGGTTTAGCACCTACTTTTAAAGCTCTTCTAATCTCATTTGCACTAACACAATCAAATCCACTATCTAAATTCGCTAAAAACTTTAATAAAGATAAATTTGAATTAGCCTTAACCGCGTAAAAAATATTATTTTTAGCTCCACTAAATGCTTTTTTAATACTATTAAATCTATTTTCAATCTCGTTAAAATCATACAAATAAAAAGGTGTATTAATACCATTTGCAAGTTTTAAAAAGTCCATTTTTTGCTCCTTTTATAATCACTTATTTTTATTAAACTTCATTAATGAATATACAATAATTATACTTATTGGCAAAAGAATAGCTAGTTCAGGATTTATACTACCATTACTAGCAAATCTTAATAGCAAAAATAAAACTCCATAAACTAATAAAGATAAACTTGTATATGTTAAAGCATAGATATTTAAATCATTATATCTTGGCATAATAGGAATATTGTAAAAAATTATAAGCATAAAAAATGGAGCATATAATAAAAATATACTTTGCTTATAAATACTAGCTCTTGCTATGTTTTTATTAGCTTCAAAATTATTAAGATAAAAAAATGCGTCTTTTAAAGAACTATCATCAGTGCCTAAATTATCAAGCAAACTTGGGTTAAAATCTTTTAAAATCATTTCTTTTTCTAAATTTTGATTAATTATAAAGGTATCATCAAAATTATTTCCTAATTTAAATTCCATAACTTTTGCGTCTTCTAAAACCCAATTATTATCAATAAAATTTGCTCTTTTTGCTAAGATGATTTTAGATATTTCATTGTTTGTTTTTTTGATAATTTTAATATCATTCATTGTAGATTTATCATAACTTTTTATATAGATATAATCATATTGATATTTAAAAAACAAATCCATTTGTTCTTTGCTTAAATATCCGTATTTTAAAATATTGCTTTTATAGTTTTCTGCATAAGCAATATTTGTATAGTTTAAAAAAATTGCGATAAAACTTATTATTAAACTTATAAACATTATAGGTTTAACACTTGCGTTTTTGCTAAGCCCTAAAGAATAAAACGCTATAAATTCATTTTTTTTAATAAGAGATATTTTTGTAAAAATCATAGCAAGTATTAAAGCTATTGGCAATATATAATAAAAAGCTGTAAGCATTGTATATACAATATATAATAAGAATATATTAGTATTTAAATGCAGCTTTTTATAATTAATTAAAATATCTATAAATAAATAAAATCCTACAAAAGCAATAATAAAAATTAAACAATTTTTAAGATAAAGGCTAGCAAGATACCTAAAATAAAGTTTATTCAATTACTTCATCCTTCTTCTTGCAAGTCCTAAATTCTCATATAAATCTATTTCTCTTTTGTAACTTGGATATTTTTTACCCAATTCGTGATTTAAAAAAGCAATTAATTTTGCTTCAGCACATTTGTTAGCACAAACAACACTAATAAATCCTAATTTTTTTTTAGTATCTTCACTTAAAGTTGTAAGACTTGTTCTATTTTCAAGACTTTGACTTTGTAAAAACGCTAAAACTACTTTATTTAAAGCAGCTGGAGTTTTTGCACTCTTTGCTGCTTTTATCAAATCATCTAAAGCATTTACTTTCTTGACTACTTCTTGCTTTTCTTGTGTAAGAATTTGATTTTCTTTATTTTTTGAGCTCTTGATTATAAAATAAAAAACTAGAGCAATAATTACTAAAAAAGCTACTACACCGACAATTATAAATACATTATCTCTCATAAAAGTTCTGCTTCCTTTTTATTTTTACTTGCAACAATCGCTAATAACGCCATAACTCCTACGCTAATGTAAGCATAAATAGGCACGCTAGCAGCTTCTCCTGCAGCATATGAGTGCATACCTGTTAAAAAGTAATTCACTCCAAAATAAGTCATAATAATACTCAAATATGCAAACATAGAGCATACTGCAAATGTAAATTGATTATTTATTCCTTTAATCATTCTAATGTGTAAAACTGCAGCATAAACTAAAATAGATACTAAAGCCCAAGTTTCTTTACTATCCCAGCCCCAATATCTTCCCCAAGATTCATTAGCCCAAACACCACCTAAGAAATTGCCTAAAGTAAGCAACGATAAGCCTAAAATCATAGCCATTTCGTTAATCATTGTAGCTTCTTTTATATTTGATTTTATTCTTTCATTTAGCTTTTTATTTTTTCCTAACATAATAAATAAAACTAATACAAAAATTCCAAGTAAAGCACATAGACCTAAAAATCCATAACTAGCAGTTATGATACTAACATGAATTGTTAGCCAATAACTTTGTAAAACAGGTGCGAGATTGCCTATTTGTGGGTCAATTGAACTAAGATGAGCTACCATTAAAACAATAGCTGCAAGAATTGATGTAAGTGATAATGAAATAGGACTTTTTTTAGAAAATACAATACCACTTAAGCTTAATGCCCAAGAAATATACAATAAACTTTCATAAGAATTTGACCAAGGTGCATGGCCACTTAAATATCCCCTAATAGCAAGTGCAATTGTATGAACTATGAAAACTAAAATATTTAGATAATAAACTATTTTAAAGGCAGTTTTTAGACTTGTTTTACCACTAATCATTCTTGAAAATACTAAAATTAATAGCACCAAACCACCTAATAAATAAACAGGGCTTAATTTTGTAAAAATCCCTACCTTATCAAAAGCAATTTCTAATTTAAATTTTGCTTCATCAATATTAGTTCCTTGACTTGCCTTAATCTCATTTAAAATCTTTGAGCTTAAAGCATAATTATTGTCTTTATTTGCATTTATTAATGATAAAAAATAAGCTTTTAAATCAGGTTTGCTAGTTTCTAAGACATTTAAAGCTTTACCATCTTCAAAACTAGCTCTTACATAACCACCTAAAGAAGCATAATATAAAAGATTTAAACGCTCATCAACTTTTAATAATTCTTTTTCATAAGTTCCACGCTTGTTTGGATTGGTTCTTAAAGCTTTATCTACTTCATCTTTTAAAGCATATACATTATTTGGAAAAAAATCATAAAAACTAGCATATTTACCCTTGCCAAGATTTAAAAAATCTCTTATTTCTTGATTGCTTAGATAAATAAATTTTTCTTTAGAAAAGTCTTTAAAATCACTCATAATCCATATTAAAAGCTCTGTTGCATCTTTGCCTTGATAAGTGCTTGTTTTATGAATTTTATTTACTAAATCAAGTGCTAATGAGCCAAATGGAGCTATTCTTCCATTGTCTTTTTGAACTGGTAAAACGCTTAATTCTTTTACATGCTCTTCTAGGCTAACTGGGGCTAGATTTTTATTAGCATTATCTATAGCTTCATTAATGTCATCAGAATGTAAAAGCGGAGTTAAAGCACTAAGTAAAAGCACTAATGAACTCATTTTTGCTAAGCGTTTTGTTAAAATCATAAAGCGTGAGTTTTTGTAAATTAAGTTTAAAAATAATCCTATACCTAATAATAAGTATCCAATATAAGTTGGTATTTTGCCTGGGTCTTGATTTACACTTAAAATAGTTCCTAGCTCATCTTTATCGTATGAGCTTTGATAAAATCTATAACCTTTATGGTCTAATACATTATTCATATAAATCTTATAATCCTTACTTTCATCATCATTTATTCTAATATAACTTGCATAAGATTTCGGAGAATTTGAAGCCATATAACGCTCTAATTCAAATTTGTTTAAAGTAAAGCTAAATGGTAATTCAAGTAATTTAGCAGTATAAGATATGCTAAAAGTTTGATTTGCTAGAGTGATTTTTTGCCCTTCTCCTTCAAATAAATATGCGTATAAACTATCATTATCATAAGTTACTTTTACTAAATAAGCATTTGGATACTCGCTATCTTTGCTATCTTCGTAGTATTTAACGCCGTTTTTGTAAAATTTATCAAATCCAATTTTGTAATTTTCAAATGAAATTACCATTCCATCATCAAGGCTAAATTCATTATCAGCTAATAATTTTATATTTTTCTTATTTTTAACATCAAATATTTCTAAATCAAAATTCGCTTTAATTTTGTTTTCGTTAAATTCTAAAAGCTTAGCATTCATTGAAATAGTTTTTTTATTTGCTATTACAACTTCTCCTAATACAACAAATCTACCTTCATCAAGGGCTAATGCACTTGAGCCTTGCTCTCCTGAAACATTTAATAACACAAAAGGTTTTCCGCCTATTTCTTCTTTATAAGCTGGTTTTGCGTGTAAAATAACTTTTTCTAATTTTAAATTAGCTATTTTGCCATCTAAATCTAAGTTAATATCTACATCATTATGACCTATTACGCTTATATATTTAAACTCATCTCTTGAATAGTATTTATTATCTTTCATAGCAGAAATACTAAAAAATGCTTCTCTTGAGCTTACTATATTTGAAGTTTCATTTTCTCTTATATGAATATATCCTTCAAATCCATAATACCTAGTAAGTGCCGAGCCAAGTAGCATAAATAAAAAACTAAGATGGAATATAAAAAGCGGTAATTTTTCATACATTTTATATCTAAATATTGCAAAAAATAAATTAATTCCTAGCAATACCTGAATAGCAGCAAACCACCAGCTAGCATATATTAAAGCCCAAGCTGTAGGAGTTCCATATTTGCTTTCTATAAAAGTTGCTAAACCACTAGCAAAAGCAAACAACAAAAACAAAATTATGCTTAATTTCATACTTGATATCATCTTATACATTGTTATTCCTTGTGATTGTTAAAGATAAATTTTAACTAAAAAAAATTAGCTAAATTTAAACAAAAGCAATAAATAATAATTTTTATTATTTAGATTAAATTATTATCTATTACTTTTTAAAGAAATAGGAATTTAAAATTCCTATTTCAAAATATTATTTAATTTCTCCCATATGTGGCTTTAACATAAACTCAGGACTTAAAATCTTATCAAGCTTTTCTTTATCCATTAATTTACGCTCTAAAACTAAATCATAAACTCTTGCACCCGTTTGCAATGCAACTTTTGCAATACTTGCACTATTTTCATAACCTATATAAGGATTTAGTGCGGTTACAATTCCTATACTATTCATCACAAAATCTTCGCATATTTGTTTATTTGCTGTGATACCATCTACACATTTATCAGCTAAAGTCTTCATAGAACGCTCAAGCATACAAATACTATTTAATAAACTATATGCTGCAAGTGGTTCAAATACATTTAATTGTAATTGTCCGCCCTCGCAAGCTAAAGTAACGCTAACATCAGCACCAATTACATAATAACACACTTGATTTACTACTTCAGGGATAACTGGATTTACCTTACCTGGCATAATTGATGAGCCTGGTTGCATTTTTGGTAAGTTAATTTCATTTAAACCACATTTTGGGCCACTAGAAAGCAATCTTAAATCATTACAAACTTTACTTAATTTTGTTGCAACTCTTTTTAAAACTCCACTAATTTGAACGAAAGCTCCTGTATCTTGTGTAGCTTCTATTAAATCATCTGCTATTACAAAATTTGCACCTGTTATGTATTGAAGGTGTTTTGCAACGATTGGTGGATAATCAGGATGAGAATTAATTCCTGTTCCAATAGCAGTTGCACCCAAGTTAATTTCTAAAATTAAGCTTCTTGCTTCGCTAACTCTTTGTATATCTTCGCCAAGCATTACAGCAAAAGTTTTAAATTCTCTTCCTAAAGTCATCGGAACTGCGTCTTGAAGTTGGGTTCTTCCCATTTTTATAATATCTTTAAACTCAATTGCTTTTCTTTCATAAGCTGCTTTTAAATAATTCATAGCTTTCATTAAATCGCTTAAATAATCATATAAAGCAACTCTTAAAGATGTTGGATAAGCATCATTTGTGCTTTGAGATAAATTCACATGGTCATTTGGATGGCAATACTCATACTCACCTTTTTTATGCCCTAATTTTTCTAACGCAATATTTGCTATAACTTCATTTGCATTCATATTTGTAGAAGTTCCTGCACCACCTTGTATCATATCTACAACGAATTGGTCTTTATATTTTCCAGCTATTAATTCATCACAAGCAAAACAAATAGCGTTTTTAATCTCTTCATTAATTAAGCCTAATTCATAATTAGCTAAAGCTGCTGCTTTTTTTACTTTCGCAAAAGATATAATTAGTCTTGGAAAGTCCTTTAAACGCTTTCCTGAAATGTCAAAATTTTGCACTGCTCTTAAGGTCTGAACTCCATAATAAATATCATCAGCAATTTCAAGTTCACCTAAAAAATCGTGTTCTAATCTCATTTAATCTCCTTTAAAAAATTTCGGTTAGGATAGCATTTTTTAATCAATAAAAAGGACAATTATGTTTGAATGGATTTTCACTTCAGAAGGCATATTATCTTTCGTAACTTTAGTATTACTTGAGATAGTTTTAGGTATAGATAATATTATTTTTCTTACTATTTTAGTAAGTAAATTACCAAAACACCTTCAAAATAAAGGCCGTATTTTAGGACTTGGTTTTGCTATGCTAACTCGTATAGCACTTTTATTTAGTATCTTTTGGCTTGTTAAACTTACAAAACCTTTATTTAATATCTTAGGTCAAGATTTTAGCGGTAGAGATATTGTCTTAATTGGTGGGGGAATATTTTTAATAATTAAATCAATTAAAGAACTAATATCAATGCAAAAAAACGAGCATAGTGATAATAGTAATTTTAAGGCTAGTTCAAATTTCTTTGTTGTAATAATTGAAATTGCTTTAATTGATATAATTTTTTCTTTAGATAGTGTAATTACTGCGGTAGGAATTGCTGATGAGCTTAGTATTATGATATTAGCTGTAATAATTGCTATGATGTTTATGATGATTGCTAGTAAATGGATTGGAGATTTAGTAGAAAAATTCCAAGAATTAAAAACTCTAGCTTTAACATTTTTAGTCTTAGTTGGTGGCGTTTTAATAGTTGAAGGTTTAAATATTCATATAAATAAAGCATATATTTATACTGCTTTAGCATTTAGTATAGTAAATACAACCCTAAATATCTTGCAAAAAAAGGCTAAAGATGAAAAATAATTTTACTGAATTTGTTTTAAAGCATTTTGGAATATTTTTATATTTTACACTAAGCAATATTTTTTGCTTAGTATTGTTTTCTAATAAGATTATAAATCAAGGCATTATTCAAGATTTAAAATATATAAAATCTACTTCAGTTACACTAATTTTTATAATCTTATTTGTATATTTTCTAATCTATATTCTAAAATCTAAAATCCCTTATGGGGGGGGGTATTTTAAGATTTTTAATAATTTATAATTTCTTTGTAATCTTTATTCAATCTTTTTTAGTAATTAATTTTAATAATTTTTTAAATCCAAGTTTCTTAGAAGCATTTTTAAATACAAATATGGCTGAAAGTATTGAGTTTGTATCAATATATATTAATTTTAAATTCTTTGGAATTTTAATTTTTATGATTGTGGCTTTATTTTTATTAAAAATTAAAATAAATATAAAGATAAATAACAAATTAAACATAGCTTTTATTATTTTAATCTTCGTAGTGTGCTTTGGGAATGATTTAAGAAGAGCTATTAAATATGATTTTAGTAGATATATAAATATTCCTTTTATTAAATTTAATAAAGAATTAATTTATACAGATGATATTTTGATTAATTCTAAAATAATGCAAGAGAGTTATTTAAAAATTGCTAATAATCACGAAAAATTAAAAGCTAATGAAAACATAAAAAATATAGTTTTAATAATAGGAGAAAGCTCAAGAAGAAGTGCTTATCAAGACTACGGGCAAGGATTAAACACCACACCTAATCTAATAAATATAAAAAATAAAATAATTTATTCTGATGTTATTGCCCCTTATGCTTCTACAAATCCGGTAATGAGTGTATTGCTTAATTTTGCTAATTTAGATAATTTAAGTGAAAGAAAATTTTATGAGAATTTAGACATTATTAATTTATTCAAATTAGCAAATTACAAAACCTTTTGGATATCTAATCAAGACTATATTAGCGAATGGGGAAATAATGCTGCTAGTGTTGGTATTATGAGTGATTTTTCTTATTTTACAAATAAATATATGAGCTCTAGCGATACTTTAAGTTATGCAAAATATGATGGGGTTTTATTGCCTATTATTAAAAACCTAAAATTAAGTGATAATAATTTCATAGTAATTCATCTTTTAGGAAATCACGGAAATTACAAAAAACGCTATCCTAAAGAATTTGCAAAATTTAATGAAAGCGATATTAAAACTAATATAAGCGATAAAAAAAGCATAGCAGAATATTATAATTCCATACTTTATACTGATTATATAATCCAAAATATTTATGATATATTTAAAAATGATGATAGTTTGATAATTTATTTAAGTGACCATGCTGAAAGCTTATATGATGATAAAAGTAAATCTGTTTTAGGGCATATTTTAGGTAAAATTACTGCTGAAATACCTTTTATAATCCTTTATTCAAATTCTTTTAAAGAAAATCATAAAAAACTATTAAAAGATTTAAATAAAGCTAAAGATTTGCCTTTTATGAGCGATGATTTAATACATTTAATTTGTGATATTACAGGAATTTATCCTATTGAATATAAAAGTTATTTAAGCCCACTTAGAAGTGATTATAAAAAAGACAAAATTAGATTGTTTGGTAACGAATTAAAGTATAATAAATTTTAAACTTGATTAACTTAATAAAGTTATTATTAAATAATAAAAATTATTAATTAGGAGATAAAATGTTAGATTTAGCTATTATTGGTGGTGGCCCTGCTGGTCTTAGTGCGGGATTATATGCAACTCGTGGTGGGCTTAAAAATGTTGTAATGTATGAAAAATTTATGCCAGGCGGACAAATCACAAGCTCAAGTGAGATGGAGAATTACCCAGGCGTTGCAACCGTAATGGATGGAATTAGCTTTATGGCACCTTGGAGTGAGCAAAGCACTAGATTTGGTCTAAAAATTGAGCAAAAAGAAGTAATTAGAGTTGAAAAAAATGGCGAGAATTTTAAAATAATTTTCTCTGATAATTCAAGCGAAGATGCTAAAGCTGTTATAGTTTGCACAGGAGCAGCTCCTAAAAAAGCTGGTTTTATAGGCGAAAATGAATTTTTTGGTCGTGGAGTAAGCACATGTGCAACTTGCGATGGTGCGTTTTATAGAAAAAAAGAAGTAGCAGTTTTAGGTGGTGGAGATACCGCACTTGAAGAAGCACTTTATCTAGCTAATCTATGCTCTAAAGTATATTTAATCCACAGAAGAGAAGGTTTTCGTGCAGCTCCATCAACCGTTGAAAGAGCTAAGAAAAATGAAAAAATTGAGTTTATTTTAAATGCTAAAGTAGAAGAAGTTGTAGGAGATAATGCTGGAGTTACTGGGGTTAAAATAGTATTTAATGATGGCAGTAAAAAAGATTTAGCAGTTCCAGGGATATTTACTTTCGTAGGACTTGATGTAAGAAATGAAGTATTAAAACAAACTGATGGCTCATTTTTATGCGAAATGGTAGGAGATGCTGTTAAGGTTGATTTAAAAATGAGAACGAGTGTTGAAGGCTTGTTTGCTGCAGGAGATTTAAGAGTAGATGCTCCAAGACAAGTTGTTTGTGCTGCGGCTGATGGTGCTAACGCTGCTTTAGGCGTAATTTCATATTTAGAGAGCAAACATTGATAACTAAAATCAAATTAGCATTAGTTAATGAAGATTTTTACGAATTAGAAAGTTTAGCCAATGAGCTAGAAGATAAAATAAATAGCAATTGGCTAGATACTCTAAGTAAAGATGAATTAGTAGAATTACAAGCTTTGCATACTCAATTAATTGAAACTTTATTAAAATTAAAGCATAAAGATTTAGAAAGATTAAAAAAGCTTAAAAAATCTTTAAGCTATATAAAATAGGAATTTTAAATTCCTATTCTCACCATCTAGTTACACCACCAATAGCCATCACACTAGCACCTACAATAAAAAGGCTAATTAATTTTATAACTAATAATAAAGCAATAATAAATCCAACAGCTATTAAGATATTTATGGGTTTTCTAGGTTTGCTAATAGGCGTTAGCTCGTATTTAGTGAAAAATTCTTTTAATAAAAAATATCTATAAGTTGCGCTTGTTAAAACGCTGATAATTACATAAATTAAAACATAACTAATATAAGAAAAATCAAAAGAATTTGATAAGCCCTTTGGTTTAAAATAAAAATAACCAAAAAACGATAAAACCACAATTGCCCCATAAACAATTCCTGCATAAATCCACATAGAACGCAACGCATAGCTAAAATAACTAAACAACAATGTAGGAAGACATATATCTTTTAGTCTAAAAGAATATCTTGCTGTATTTGATTCGCCATTATTTGTATAGTATTTTGCTGCATTGCTTAACTCATCAACTATTGCAGCATTTGGCAATTCTCCTACAAATTCACTCAACTTTACTCTTAATTCTTCTTCGTTTTTGATTAATTCTTTACCTTTGTTAGAAATTAAAAAATCTGTTTTCATAAAATCATCCTATTATTTGTAATATTTTTGTGTAATTGTCTTTTTGAACTGCTTTATATACAAAATATATATCAACTAATACATAAATATATAAAGCCCATAAAATAAAAACTCCGATAAATATAAGTGTCGAAGCCAAGCCTATTAAAAATAGACCTATTTTTAAAAATCCTAAAAGCATATTTCCTTGATAAAATCTATCAACACCCCAAACTCCGAAGAAAAATCCTAAAACTGCTGCTAAAATTGGGCTTTTTAACGAGATTAGTGGAAGGTTTTTATATTTTTCTTCGCTTAAATTATCAAGTTTATCATTTAGCATAAACTTTTGCTCGCTTGAAATTTTATTATCAAGCAACATTAAAATGGAACTCTTATCCATAATTACTCCTTTTTTAAAATGAAGTAATTATTCTACACCCCCCCCCTATTAACAAAGGGTAAATTAATAAAAAATAATTTAAGATTTTAATTTTTAATTTCTTGTGAGTTCTCTTTAGCACTTACCATATAAACATATCTATAAGGACTAAGAGTTTTTGTATCTTCTAAAATAGCTCTTTTATACCCAGCTTCATCTATGATTTTTACTACTTTTCCAACATAAATACCCTCTGGAAAAATCAAATCCTTTCCACTCGTATAAACCAAATCTCCTATATTTAATTCTTTATAATCAGTAACGAAATTAACATAAATTGAATTTTTACTACCTTGTAAAATAGCAGGGGTTTTATTTTCCCCAACAACCACAGAAAAAACACATTTTTCATCATTTAAACTAAGTGCATAAGCTCTATTATTATTTGAATACATAATCCCCACTGCATTATTATCATATATCAAACCATAAGTAATATCAGGCTTTATACCATCATAACTCATCCAAAATTTAGTTAAACTTCCAATTTTTTCATAAGATAATACCCTAGTTAAGGCTAATTCAAATTCATATTTTTTAAGATTATGGGCTTTTGCAAGATTGTTATATTCTATAACTAAATTATCATATAAGAATTTGTATTGTTTTAGCTTTTTATTTTCTGTGCTTAATTCATCTATCTGATTTACTTGATTAAAATATTTAGTAATATTTTGTTTGGTGTAATCATAAGCATTATAAAGCTTATTTAAAACAAAATCATTAACCCCTAAAACAGCATTTTTAACATCTGCTACAAAATAATAAGAAGATGTAAGCAAAACGCATATTAGGAGTAATAATTTAAATTTATTCATCATTTACTATTTGTCTTAGTAAAGAAATCTCTTCAAGTATTTTTCCAGTTCCCCTTGCTACTGCGTGAAGTGGTTCATCAGCAACATAAACAGGTAATTTTACAATATCGCTTAAATATTTATCAATTCCACGGATTAATGCTCCACCACCAGTTAGCACTATACCATTTTCTACAATATCGCCTGCAAGTTCTGGTTTTGTATTTTCTAATACGAACTTAAGCGCATCAGCAATTTCTTTTAAAGGCTCTTTTATAGCTTCACGAATATCTTCACTACTTAGCTCAACCTTACTTAAAAGCCCTTTTACTTGGTCTTTTCCTTTAACAACTATAGTTAATTCTTCAGGTAATTGAATAGCTGAACCAACTTGGATTTTAATATCTTCGCTAGTTCTTTCGCCTATTATTAGATTGTATTTTTCTTTTACATAATTTACAATTGAGCTATCTAGCTTATCTCCTGCTGTTCTAATACTTTTTGCAGTATGAAGACCACCTAGAGTAATAACTCCTATTTCAGTAGTTCCACCACCAATATCAACTACTAATGAGCCTACAGGCTCTTGCACGGGAAGATTTGCACCAATTGCTGCAGCCATTGGCTCTTCAACCAAATACACTTCTCTTGCACCAGCACTCAAAGCACTTTCACGAACTGCTTTTCTTTCAACTTGAGTTAGACCATAAGGAACTGATATTAATATTCTAGGGCGTAAAAAACTCTTTCTTTTATGTGTTTTTTCAATAAAATATCTAATCATTTTTTCAGTCATATCAAAATCAGCTATAACCCCATCTCTCATAGGGCGAATTGCTTGAATATCGCTAGGAGTTTTGCCTAGCATTTCTTTAGCTTCTTTACCAACTGCTAAAATTTTGCTCTTTCCATATTTTGTATGTTGAACTGCTACAACACTTGGCTCATCAATTACTACACCCTTATCTTTTACCAATACAAGAGTATTTGCTGTGCCTAAATCAATACCCATATCACTTGAAAATAACCCTATTAAATGGTCTAGTATCATTTATTATCCTTAATTTTTAAAAAAATAGCATCGCCTTCGCCATTAACAAAATCTTTATTTATAACGATTTCATAACCTTCATATTTATCTAAATCAAACATTAAATCAAGTAATAATTGTTCTAATATCCCACGAAGACCTCTTGCTCCTGTTTTTCTATCAAGAGCTTTTTTAGCAATAGCTAAAAGTGCGTCTTTATCAAATTCTAATTTAACACCATCAAATTCAAAAATCTTTTGATATTGCTTGATTATTGAATTTTTTGGCTCAATTAAAATTCTTACCATATCTTCTTCGCTAATTTCATTAAGACTTGCAATTGCGTGCAATCTTCCAACTAATTCAGGAATTAGACCAAATTTAATCAAATCATCAGGCTCAATATGCGAATACAATTCATCTTCACTAAGTTTAACGCTAGTAGTATCAAAACCCATTACATTCTCGCCTTGCTTTTGCTTTAAAATCTCTTCAATTCCATCAAAAGCACCACCACAAATAAATAAAATATTTGAAGTATCAACTTGAATAAATTCTTGATTTGGGTGTTTTCTACCGCCTTGTGGTGGGACATTTACAACGCTACCTTCTATTATCTTAAGCAATGCTTGCTGAACGCCTTCTCCACTTACATCTCTTGTAATTGAGCGGTTTTCTCCCTTTCTTGCGATTTTATCAATTTCATCAATGAAAATTATCCCACATTCTGCGCGCTCAACATTATAATCAGCTGCTTGTAAAAGTCTTGTTAAGATATTTTCAACATCTTCTCCTACATACCCAGCTTCAGTTAAACTCGTAGCATCGCAAATTGCTATAGGAATATCAAGTGCTTTTGCCATAGTTTGAGCTAAAAGTGTCTTACCACTTCCTGTAGGTCCTACTAATAAAACATTTGATTTTGCTAATTCTACATCACTCTCATCAGCATTACTCATAAGCCTTTTATAATGATTATGAACGCTTACGCTTAAAACCTTTTTTGCTCTATCCTGACCTATTACATAATTATCCAAATGAGATTTTAAAGCTTTTGAACTTATATCTTTTAAACTATCAGCTACCTCATCTACTGCTAATTCTTTATTTTTAGCATCATACATTTTAAATATAACACCAGCACAAGTAGGACAAATTGTATTATTTTTACCATTTGAAAGTAGGTCAAACGGATAAGATTTGCCACAAAAACTACAAATATTATTGCTCATTATCATTTCCTTTCACTGGAATTCCACGCTTTGTATTTAAAATAAACGAGCATAATTTAACAACTTCGGCAGAATTTGAACTCTCATATAAAGCTTTTGCTCTATCGCTAATTAGCCCTGTTTTACTTCTAAAAATCTTACTAAATGCTTCACTTAATTCATTTATTTTATCTTTTTCTAAATGTCTTCTAAGCCCTACTAAATTAAGACTTCTAACATAAGCACGATTACCTTCAGCTAGACAAAAATGTGGTAAATCTTGAGATAATGCTGAAGCACCTCCAAGCATACAATAATCGCCTATTTTAACCCATTGATGAACCGGAGTAAGTCCGCCAATCACACTAAATGAGCCAACTTCAACATGCCCTGCTAAGGTTACATTGTTTGCTAAAATTATATTATCAGCTAAGGTGCAATCGTGTGCAATATGAACATAAGCCATTATGAAATTATTATTTCCAACTCTTGTGTATCCATCGCCTTTTTGTGTGCCACAATTTATAGTGCAAAACTCACGAATAGTTGTGTTATCACCTATTATTAAAGCTGAAAAATCATCGTTTTTATAAGAAATATCTTGTGGAATATCACCTAAAATAGCATAAGAAAAAATCTTGCAATTATTTCCTATTTTTGTATTTCCTAAAATTCTTGCACCACTTTTAATAATGCAATTATCACCAATTTCTACATTACTTCCTATATATGCAAAAGGCTCAATGCTAACATTTTTGCCTATTTTTGCACCATTTTCTATTATTGCTAAATCTGAAATCATTTATCTACTATCATCGCTTTTAAAATTGCTTGAGTGCATAATGTATCATCTACATAAGCCTCGCCACTAAACACCCACATTGCTCCACGATTTTTAACAACGCTCATTTTATATACTAATTTATCGCCTGGTCTTACTGGTGATTTGAATTTTACTTCTTCCATTCCTGTAAAATATACTACCTTGCTTTTAGGATCAACACTATCTTTCATACTTTGAAAAGCTAAAATTCCACCCGTTTGAGCCATTCCTTCTAATATTAAAACTCCTGGATAAATCGGATGACCTGGAAAGTGTCCTGCAAATACTTGATCACTTATACTAACATTTTTATAACCTAATACATAACCTTCATCAAGATTGATTTCTGTGATTTTATCAACTAACAAAAATGGTGGTCTATGTGGTAAAATTTCTTGAATTTGCATTACATCTAACATTATTATTCCTTTACTATGCTTAAAGGGATTTATTTTAATTTCAGCAATTAAACAAAGTGTAATAATTATAAGCTTTATCGTTGGTAAAGTATAATTTATAAAATTCCAATGCTTTTAAAATAAAAACTATCTTAAAAGCATTAAAAATTAAAATAAAAAGTCTAAATTAAGCCCTTTTAATTCAAAGTCTTTATGAAAATCATTTGGCATAGGAGTTTTTATATCATAATCAAATATTTTTGTCCTAGCACAATGAAGCATCAGCCTTGAGCTAATTATTTTACTATATTTAACATCGCCTAAAATTCCTAGCCCAACGCTATTTAAATGAACTCTTATCTGATGGGTTCTACCTGTTGCAATTTGCACTTTTAATAAGGTTTTTTTGCCTTCTATAATTAAAGGCTCTATTTTAGTATAAGCGTATTTTGCGTTTTCGCTATTACTAATTTTGCTAAATGCACTTTTGCCTTTTATGGTTAAAATTGGCTCATCAATCTCCATTCCTTCGCTTACGATTTTATTAGTAATTGCTAGGTAGAGTTTTTGCACTTTTTCTTTTTTATATTCGTTTTTTGCAGCCTTTAAAAACTCTTCATTTTTAGCAAATAATACAATGCCACTTGTATCCTTATCAAGTCTATTTAAAAGAGTGTAATTATTTTTAATATGTTCGCTCGCAATACCAATTGGCTTATTAATAGCTAATAAATTATCATCTTCAAACAATACGCTAAGCTCTGGTTTTGCAAGTTTAAAAATAGTATTAACAGGCATAAGACCCCTTGCAATCTCTAATCTTTTGCCCCCGTGCATTACTAAACCTAAATCTATTAATTCTTTAGCAGCTGAATTTGAAATTCCTTCTTGAATTGCTAATAATTTATATGCTTTATCTTGTTTCATTTATTTTCCTATCTAATATTTCGCATAATGCGTTGAAAGTATATTCGTTTTTGATTTTAGCATTTTTAACATTTGTAAAATCAATATCATCACTAATTTTTATATTTTCTATACATTTTAGGCTTGAATATTGAGAAAATACATTAGTTCCTGAAGTGATTTTGCAGCCAAAAAACGCAGCTTCGGCGAAATTATGTCCGCCTATTTTAGTATAAGAACCACCCAAAATCACATAATCACTAATTGAATAAAAATTAATCAATTCTCCTAAAGTATCTAGCAAAAATACTTCACTTTTTAAATATCCATCACAATCATTGCTATATTTTACAATATTAAAACCCTTATTATTAAGCAATTTTTCAACCTTGTGAAATCTTTCAGGGTGTCTTGGTGCTATTATTAGACATTTATCTTTTAAGAAATTTTTATCTAGCTTATTTAGAATTATTTCTTCTTCATTTTCGTGAGTACTTGCAATTAAAATTATTTCTTTATTTTTGCTTAATTGCTTAGTAACTATTGGCTTATTTGTAATCTTTATATTTGTAAAAACTTCTATATTTTTAGCATTAAAATATTCTAATCTTTCTTTATCTTCATTACTTTGAGTAAGAATTAAATCAAAATATGAAAATATTTTTGCATAATAAAAACTAAATTTTTTATAATTTTTAAAGCTATTTTCTTTCATTCTAGCGTTTAATAAAATAGTATTTTTATCAAAATCTTTATATATTTTAAGTAAAGCCAACCATAATTCTGCTTCAAATACTATTAAAGTCTTAGCAGGTTTAAGCCATAAATATAATAATGGTTCATAAGGTAGTAAAAAAGCATTATCATCAAATTCTTTTGCTTTCATAAGTCCTGTTTTTGATGAACAAGTAAGTAATATTTTAAAACCTTTATTTTTATAATATTTAATCAAATCGCCTAAAGCGACAGCTTCTCCATAACTTGCAAAATGAAAATGAATATCTGCTATTTTATGCTTTTTGAATGGTAAAAATTTTTGATAAAGTTTAGAATATTTATCCTTAAAACTTAAAGGAATTAAAACCAATAAGAATAAAGGATAAATTAAAATAGAAACAAGAATATAAAAAAAATACATTTTTTAAATTATAAAAATTACTCTTCTATGTATAAAATTCTTCCACAATGTGGGCAGTTATTAATCTCTTCACTTTTTAAAACTGCACTAAAAGTTTTGCTATTTAGTTGCATAAAACAACCATAGCAAGCTTGTTTTTTAACAGGAACTACTGCAGTATTCTTAGCCCATTTTCTAATTTTTTCATAAAATCCGAAAACTTTGCTATCAATTTCGCTAGCTAACTTATCTTTTCTTACATAAATTTCTTTTCTTTTTTCTTCAATAGCATCAAGTGCTGATTTTTGATTAGCTATTGCTATAGTTAAATCATCATTTAATTTAGTAATTTCTTTTTGATTTTCTTTAATTTCTTCTTTTTTATTATCTACTATTTTTTCTAATTTTGATATTTCTTCATTTGCAGCTTCTAATTGCTCTCTTGCGATTTCTTCTTCTAATTTTAAAGCATTTGCTTCTTTTTCTGTTTTTACTAAAGCAATTTTTTTAGCTGTTTCATTGATTTTTGTTGAAAATTGAGCTATGTGATTTTCTACTTTTACTTTACTCTCACTAATTTCTTTTATGCTTTCTTCTAATTTTGAATTTTTATTCTCAAGACTTTTAATTTTATCTTCTAAATTGTTCGCTTCTCTTTTAGCACTTTCAATTTGTGGTAAAAAACTATCTATTTCTTTATCTAATTTAGAAAGCTCTACTAATTGTGATAGGTGTTTATTCATAGTATGTCCTTAATACTCTAAAAATGGATTTTTTGAAGAGCTGATTATAATCTCTATCGGTAATTTTTGCAAATTACTCGCTAAAGAATTAGCAAAACAAATCTCACTTTCATAATGCTTAATATCAATTAAACTTATATTATTTTCACTAAGAGCTAAAGCGTCGTGATATTTAATATCTCCTGTTAAAAATATATTACTCTTAAGCTCACTAGCCAATGAAATTCCAGAACCTGTGCAAATTCCTATTAAATCAGTTTGAATTATTTCTTTTGCTAAAGATATTGATATTTTTTTTAAGTTTAATTTAGCCTTTAAAAAATCAGCCAATTCATAAATATCTTTAAAATTATTCTTAGCATAAGCTAAAAACCCATCGCTTTCAATTATTTCTAAGCCTAAAAACTTTTCACAAAAATATCTATTTAAATGACTTAAATCATAATTCGTATGCATAGAAATTAAAGCACAATTTTTTTTGATTAATTCTTTTAAAATATTACCAGCATAATCATTTTTAATACTTTTAATACCCTTAAAAATCAAAGGATGATGAGTAATAATCAATGAATTTGATAAAAATGATTTTACTTGATTAAAATCTAAATCAAGGCTAAGGTAAATCCTTTCGCAACTATCATCATTACTTAAAATTAACCCACTATTATCCCAAATTTCTTGAGTATTAAAAGGGCTTAATTCATCTAAAATCTTATAAACCTCACTTATTTTCATAAAAATTCCTTATATAAAACGCTAAGCCAAGTTAAAACAGCTATTAAAATAGTAAAAAATACTCCAGCAGAGCCTAAGTCTTTTGCATCTTTTGCAAGTTTATGGTATTTTGAAGTTGCCAAATCTACAACGCTCTCAATAGAAGTATTAAAGCATTCAGCAGCAAATACTAAAATAATAACACCTATTAAAAATGCCTTTTCAAATAAAGAAAAAGGATAAAATAAAGCAAATAAAATAAAGCAAATTCCTATTACAAATTCTATCCTAAAAGCACTTTCATTTAAAGCTCTTTTAACCCCTGCTAAAGCATAACTTGCGTTTTTAAAAAATGAGTATTTCTTCTTCATATTTTCTCCTATTTAGCTAGATTATAAAAAAATTATTAATACTTTCAAATTGATAGCATAAATTTACTAGCATTCATAGCAAATACAACACAAGCTATGCTAGCAGCTCCACTAAGCCTTGCTTCTCCAAACATAGAACTAACTTCTCCTATAGCAAACATATTATTCTTAGCTGTATTAGTATCTATATCAACTACTCTTGAAAATATATCTGATTTAACCCCACCTAAAGTATAGTTTAAATAAACATCTACATTAGCCAAATAAAACATAGGCTTATTAATTGCTTTAATAGAAATATTATTAAGATTTTTACCCAATTTATCAATCCTATTACTAAAATAGCTATTGTATTCATCAACGCAATTAATTAATCTTTTATCAATTTCTTCTAAAGAATAGTATTTGTAAAATATACTTATATCATTTATATAATTTATTCCGTGATTATCTAGGAGTAATTTAACTAATTTATTATTTTTAATTTCATTTAAAATCGCTATTGCTAAATCTTGCCTTGAGCTATCTTCTCTAACAAATCTTTTAAAATCAGAATTAATTAAAATTCCATATTTAAAAATATCCATAGGCAAAACAAAAGCAAATCTCATTAGACTTAATTGGGTTGGGATTGCTCCATTTTTTAATAAAATCTTTAAGGAATTTGAATTGTTCTTAGACATAGTTTTAGCATAATAAGCTAGTGGATAATGAATTTTTATAAATTCTTTATCGTTTGCAAATCCACCAGTGCAAAAAGCTATATTTTTAACCTTAATTTTTATGATTTCATCTTTATGTAAAATACTTGCAATACCATTATCAAAATCAATTAATTTAGCCTTAGTTAATATATTTACATTTTTACTAAGCAATCTGTTGATTAATGGATTTATCACACTTTCTTTAGCATTTTTTAAAGGGTGTAATTCTCTAGGAACTGAATGATTTAAGCTATTTAATATAGCTAATTCAAATTCAACCCCAAAACTTTTTAAAAGTTGAGTAGCTTGTGCTGATTTTTCACTAAGCTCTTTTAATAAAGTAAAATCAGCATAATTAGTTGAATAAGAAATCAAATCATCATAAAATTTATCATCTTTTATATTTGCTAGTTGTTGAAAAGATGAATTACTAGCAGCAAAATTTAAATAACTCTTAGCTCCGCCTAATTCATCATCTTGCTCAATTAATAAAATATCTTGTTTAACCAATAAATTCGCCAATGTTAAACCACTAATACCACTACCTACAATTAAACAAAACAACTCATTCATAAGCAATCCTAATATAAAAATTAGCTCCAATTTTTCTAGTTTTTAAAAACACATCAGCATTTAACTCACTATTTAAAATATTTTTTATCATAAAAAGCCCAAGCCCTGAACCATTTTTCGTGCTAAAATAAGGTTTAAAAATTTCTTCTTCTAAATCCTTTTTAACCCCTATTCCATTATCTTTTATACTAATGTAAATATTATTTTTATAAGCATAAAGATTAATTATAATATAAGGATTTTTTATATTAACTAAAGCATCTTTTGCATTTGTAATGAGATTGATTATTGCATGAGCTAAACTATTTTTATATGAATTTATTTTTAAATTCTTATCAAGTCTTAAAGTAGTATTAATTGCATTCCTTGTAAGGCTTGCATTACAAATCGTTAAAGAATTTAAAATAGCTTCATAAACATAAAAAGAGCTTTTTTCTTGCTTTGTCTTATAAAAATCATAAAATTCATCAATAGTTTTTGACATATAATTTAAAATAGGATTTATCTCTTTTAATTTTTGATGAAACTTATCATCAATTTTTTGTTTTTCTAAACTAATCTCAAGATAACTAGAAATTGCACCTAAAGTTGCTAATGGCTGTCTATATTCATGAGCTATACAAGCTATCATTTCACCTAATGCAGCTAATTTTGATTGATGATTTAGCAATTGCTCTTTTTGTGTATTTTCATCTAATTTAGCCTTAATTATTTCAACTTGATTTTTTACTTCTTCTTGTAAATTTGCATTTAATTTTCTTAGTTTTTCTTCAGTTTTTAATAATTTATTAATTAAAAATCCTAAAACAAAATATACCCCAATAAAAGCAAAAAATACCAAAATCACACTAATTATAAAAGCCTTTTTTATTATATGTAAATGAGTTTTATAATCTTTTGTAATATCTTTTTTAATCAATATTAAAAATCTATCATTTAAAATAATTTCATTACTTAAATAATATTTATCATCTAATTTAATTATATCTTCATCATTTGTTAAAAGTTTAGTTTTATTTTGCCAATCAAATTCATTATAAAAATACTCATTTTCATACTTTAAAGCAGCTAAAAAATCATCTTGAATTTTTAAATTATCTAATAATTTTTTTGCACTTATTGTATAAGTAATCGCATAATTTTCATTTATTTTTAAATTAATTAAATAAACTGGTTCGGTATTTAATCTAAGTAAAATATCTGTTTGATTATTAAAATCATATTGGCAATTTAATTTTATTTTATCTTTTTCTATGCAAATATTTTCTTTTAAAATAAATAATTTAATATCCTTTAAATATGCCTCATTTGAGCTTAGATTTAAAAATAATTTATTTAATTTATTTAGCTTTTCATCATTTTTTAAATAATCTAAATTAGAACTAAATTCATAACTAATACTAAGCGTATTGTTTAATAAATTATTTAAAAAATCACTATAAAAATAAATAAACCTATCATTAAAACTATTTTTGTTTTGAAATAAATAATTTTTATGCCAAGAAATATATAAAAAATTCAAAATAAAACATAAAAAAATAATCAAAGTTAAAACAAATATAAAAGCTTTTTTGCGAATGCTTATATTAAGTAATTTTGATATAGTATCCACGAGAATTTGCATTATGAATTATACCTTTATCGCCTAATTTCTTTCTAAGATTTTTAATGAGTGATTTAATAGCATCAGAACTTACATCATAATCATTATATACATAATCGCAAATCTTATAAATATCTACAATGTTAGGACTACTTTTTAACAAAATTTCAAGCAATAAAAATTCTTTTTTGCTAAGCTTAATAATCTCATCATTTACTAATAACTCATTTAAATCAATATCTAAATATATATTATTGCTTAATTTAATTTTATTATTAATACTTTTTATAGCCTTTTTTAAAGCATCTTCAAGTTTAATCCTATCAAAAGGTTTTATTAAATACTTGCAAATATTAAGCTCAACTGCACTTAATAAAGTTTGTTTATCGCTTAAAGCTGTAATCATAATAGCAGGAATTTTATTATCAGAATTTCTTATATTTTCTAATAAATTTAAACCATCAAGTTTTGGCATAGAAATATCAAGTAATAATATATCAGGCTTTTTAGCGAAATATATATCTAAAGCACTTAAGCCATCTTTAGCATAAAGCACATTAAAATCAAGTAGTTCTAGCAAATCAATCACTTGACTTGCTAGATTTAAATCATCTTCTGCATATAAAATTGTGTATTTTTTCATTTTTTATCTAATTTACCCCTTAAACCATCATGACCTACATGGGTATGACAACTTACACATTTTAATTCATTTGCGTAATCTAAATATCTTTTATGCATTGTATTTTGCATTTCATTTTTAGAATTAATTTTAGTAATATCTTGATGACATTTTAAGCATCCACTATCATAAACATAATCTTTTTTATGATTGAGTTTTTCATACCAATCTATCTTTTCATCAGCTCCAATAGCAGTGATACTAAATTCTTTAATGCCATTATAAGCTTTTGTGCTTAGATAATTTACTATATTATCATGTGGCAAATGACAATCTACACAATTTGCTTTAATACCTAAATTATTATTACCACCATGAACATCTGTAATATAAGCTTCCTTCATCGGTTGCATTACATGACAACTCGCACAAAATTTATCATCGCCAGTCATTTGTATAGCTTTATGAGATAAAAATACAAAAATTAAAGTTAAAACCACAATAGATGAAACAAAAATAATAGTTTTTTTCATTTTATCTCCCTCATCCAAGTTTTAGTATTATGGCAAGTATTACACATATTAAATGATGGCTTATGCTCATTATGACAGGTGTAACAATTTAAATTCGCATTATCATGAATACTATTATGCGGGTTTTTACCTTTTAAAAAATCAAGCCTTTTTGCTAATTTCTCTTTACTCCCATGACAACTTAGACATGAATTAGAATCAAGTGCTTTATAATCTTTTTCATTTGCTTCTTTATGACAATCTGTGCATTTTAATTTCACATCAACATGGTGTGGTTTTATTGAAAATTCATTGCCTAATGCAAAAATACTTAATATCAAAATCATTAATAATTTTTGCATTTATACTCCTTTTAAAATATCTTTCGCACAAGCAATTCCTGAAGTCATACAATCAGGAATAGAACAACTAGTAAGCCTTGATTGTCCATGAACACCACCAGTTGCCTCACCAATCGCATAAAGCCCTTTAATTGGCTCATAGTTACTAATATTTAAAACTCTCATATTTATATCAGCATAAACACCACCTGGAGTATAACTAAGACCTGGTGCAGCTGTCATTGCATAAAAAGGTGCTTTGCTCATACTAGAATTTTTAATCTTACTTAAATCTTTTTTGAACTCATCTTTATTATTTGAAATGCCTGTTTCATAATCTTGCATTGTCTTTAATAAATCATTTTCATTAAGCTTAAAATTATTAGCTAAATCACTTAGGCTATCAAATTTCTTCATTTTCCCTGCAGTAATAAAACTTTGCATTCTATTAGGGTCGTGCGAATTAGCAAATCCTGTGCTATCAAAAATAATTATTGGATAAATTGTTGTGTTAATCTTTTCCATATGAGCTAAGATTTTATTTGATAAACCTTGTCTATCCCCATCTTCATTTAAAAATCTTTTAGCATTGCAATCAACCATAATCCCATAAATTAAATCTTCTGTAGGAATTCCAAAAGAAAATCTACTAAGTGCTAATTGAGTTGGGATTGCTCCTACCTTTAACATTTGTTTTAATGCACCAGCAGTCTGACCTAAACTTGAAGGGCTTTTTGCTAGTCTTAATCTAGGATTTACTATACTTCTAAACTCAATATCACGGCTAAATCCACCTGTTGCAAAAACTACCGCAAGCCTTGCTTTATAGTGTTTTTTATCTCCACTTAAATTCTCTCTATCATCATTTGCTAGATTTCTATTAAATCTATAATTTTCTCTAACGCTTACGCCAATTATTTTACCACTTTCATCTTGAATGATTTCATCGCATTTAGTTTCGTTTTTAATCTTTCCATTATGTTTTATAAAAAATTCATTTAAAGTGCTAATACAAGCACCGCCACCGCCAATAGTTTCAACACTTCTAGCAACACTATGACCACCTAAAAACTTAAGCTTATCAGCATATTTGACCCCACAACTTTTAGCAAATTCATATGCTTCATTTGAATTTCTTATAATTCTTAAAGAATGTTCTAAATGATTATATCCAGCTCCAGCTTTATTTAAATCATTTAAAAATAATTCTTCGCTATCTTTTATGCCAGCTTTAATTTGTAAATCTGAATTAAGAACAGCAAAATCTTGTTGAGATAAAGCAGAATTACCACCAATTCTATCCATCTTTTCAATCATTAAAACATCAATTTTATTCTTTACTAAATAAGCAGCACAAATATGAGCACTCACACCACTTCCGATTATAATAACATCAGCTATTTCATCAAATTTTATGTCTTTTCCTAAATTATCATTAGCGTTTAATGCTAAAGGTGCACTAAGGCCAACTCCTGCTACTCCTTTTATAAAATTTCTCCTTGATAACATCTATACTCCTTCTAAAAAATCAATTTATTATAAAAATATGTAGTGGCAAAAAAGTGTCAAATATAAATTTATTTTTAAGATTTTAATATAAATTTTAAGTCTAAGATAATCAATATTTTAAATTATAGAAATGATATATTATCTATAAAATATTTAAAATCTTGATATTAATTTAATTTCTAGATTTGTTTAATAGTTTTTAAAAGTATAAAATAATTAATGAAAATCTTATAAAAATATCTAGTATTTAGTGCTTATATTGTTAAAACATTATTTTGTAATAAAAAATAATATCCGATTTTTTCTGCTTAGTTACAATTTTAATTTTTAGTATCAATTTAAGTATTTTAATATCTTATTAAAACCAATTATTTTATTTAAATTAATATAAATTACTATATTTATAAGCTGCGTAATTTTTAATATTCACTTAAGTTTTAAATATCAAATCTATCTAATAATATTTACAAACTAATCAAATAATTTAAACTACAAGCATAATACAAAGTAAGTTCTATAAAAGCATTGCAAATTAAATTCTAAAAGATTTTAACAACAAATATTTTTATACTTTTTAAAATATTACTATGAATTATAAAAGTATAAATTATTTTGCAGAATAAATGAAGATATAAACAATAATCTAAAAAGCCATAATTATTTTTTAGGCTTTTTAGAACTTTTTAAATGTTTTTCTAATTTTTTTCTTCCACTAAATGATATTTTTTCTATGAATAAATGTCCATCAAGATGGTCGTTTTCGTGTTGAATAGCAACTGCTAAAAGCCCTTCAGCTTCTAAAGTTTTTTGATTTCCAAACCTATCTAAATAATCAACTTTAATTTTATTATATCTAGTTACTTCTTCAAAAAAACCAGGAACACTAAGACAACCTTCTTCATAAACTTGCGTTCCTTCTCCAATAGGTGTGATTATTGGATTAATAAATTCAATCAAATCATCTTTATTTTGTTCTTCATTTTCATTTAATAAATTAATCAAAAATATTCTTAAAGGTTTTGCAACTTGTATTGCTGCTAAACCTATACCACTAGATGAAATCATAGTTTCATACATATCATCTAAAAATGTATGTAACTCTTCATCAAATACCTTAACTTCTTCACTCCTAGTAAATAATAATTTATTAGGATAAGTTATTAATTTAAGCATCATTTTCTTCACTATCTCCAACTACAGCATAAATTTCTTTATTTTTACCAGTATTCGGTAATACGCTAATAGCCTCAAGAATTTGTTCTTCATAATTATCGCCACTAAGTGCTACAACGCTCATTTCTATATTAATATCAATTTCATTATCATTTATAAAAAATGTTGTATTGTAAAATAAGTCTGAAATTCTCTCACAAGCTTTTTTTGCATTAACTATATTTGTATGTTTCATTGCCATTACAAAAATACCATCTCCATAATGTGCCACAACATCGCTTCTTCTTGAGGTTTTTAATAATAATTTCGCAACATTTCTCATCAAAAGATTTTTATCTTTTTGTAATTCAATTGTATTTAATAAACTATCTTTAATCTTTACAAACATCAATGATATTGAATAACCATATTTTTTAATATCTTCTATGTCTTGAGTAATATTATTATATAAATATCTTTTATTAAACACTCCGAATTTATCATCAAATTCACTCTGCTCATTCACCCTATTATGTATTTTTACAATCTCATCATAACCTTTTTTTATACTATTTAATTGAATATCAAGGGCTGTGGTGAGTTTAGCCATATCACTATCTAAAGACCTTAAAATATTTTGAATAGATAAAGAACCAGTAGCGATACTCAAATCGCCTATTTTTTTCTTAATTAAAGCTTTCATTGTGCTTATATTTTTATAAATTGTTGCAATAGAACCTACTAGCTGTTTTATATTTACAAAGGTTTCTTTAATGTCTTGTTCTATTACAGCAACTTTATTACTTTGGTCTTCTTTTTCATAAGTAATCATTTCTGTTACTCTTTTTTTAAAGGCCATAGGCTTAGTATCTAACATTTTTTCAAAATAAATAGAATAATTAGTAGGAGTTGGTGGAACATTATCCTCTATAAGTTGTTTAATTACTTGTTGAGTAAATTTCTCAAATTCTCCACCGCTTAATTTCTGAATCTTAGGAGATTCATCGTGTATTATCTCTTTATTCAAAGCCCTATCCTATTTAAAACTTTTTTCTAATACCTTATCAATTAGTCCATATTTTAAAGCTTCTTCTGAACTCATAAAATAATCGCGTTCAGTGTCCTTCTCAACTTTTGCCAATTTATTACCGGTATTTTCAGCTAATACTTTGTTAAGCATTGCTTTTAATCTTAAAATTTCTTTTGCTTGAATTTCAATATCAGTCGCTTGACCTCTTGCACCGCCTAAAGGCTGATGTATCATAATTCTAGCATTTGGAAGAGCAAACCTTTTACCTTTAGCTCCAGAGCTAAGTAAAAACGCTCCCATTGAAGCAGCTTGTCCTATACAAATTGTACTAACATCAGGTTTAATATAATTCATTGTATCAAATATACTAAGACCACTAGTTACAACTCCACCAGGACTATTTATATACAAATAAATATCTTTAGTAGAATCTTGAGCTTCTAAAAACAATAATTGTGCAACTACACTAGCAGCTACATCATCATTTATTTCACCACTTAAAAGAATAATTCTATCTTTAAGTAAGCGAGAGTAAATATCATAACTTCTCTCGCCTTTGCTAGTTTTTTCTACTACATAAGGTATGTAGCTCATTTATCTTTTCCTAAAAATAAATCAGCAAATAATTTTTCTTCTACCAAACTCATTCTAACAGCTGGTAATGTGCCATTTTTTGTATAGTTTTCTATTAGTTGTTTAGGGTCCATTCCATATCTTAAAGCTTCAAAATAAATAGCTTGTGCTACTTCTTGGTCATTTACAACTACATTTCTTAATTTTGCTAATTCATCAACAATGAAAGTTAATTTTACGCTTTTTAAAGCTTCTGCTTCATATTCTTTTCTTTTTTCTTCTAAATATTTATCATCTTTTAATTTGTCAAATTCTTCTTTACTAAAGCTTCTTGCAGCTTGATTAAATTGTAAATTAGTTTCTTGTTCTAAAATGTTTTGTGGAACTGCAAAAGTATATTTTTCTAGCATTTTTTCAACAAATTCTTGTTTTAATTTTTCATCAATTTGTTTAAATTTAGCTTCTGTTTCTAATTGTTCTTTTATTTTTTCATCTAAAATTGCTTCAGTTGGGTTGTCTACACCAGGAAGTAATTTTTTAAGCATTTCTTCATCAATTTCAGGTAATTTTCTTGCGTGAATTTCATGTAATTTTACTTTAAATACTGCTTTTTTACCCGCTAAATGAGCTGCTTGATAATTTTCAGGGAAAGTTACTTCTATATCTTTTTCTTCGCCAACTTTAAGCTCTATCATACCATCTTCAAATCCTGGTATAAATTGACCACTTCCAATCTCTAGCATATAATTTTCTGCTTTACCACCTTCAAAAGCAACGCCATCAACAAATCCTTCAAAATCAAACTTAGCATAATCACCTTTTTTTAAGATTTGTTTTTTAGTTTTTTCTAATGGAGCAAATTGCTTAAGCATAGCTTCTTTTCTAGCTTTAATATCTTTTTCTTTAATTTCTTCTATTTTTAATGCAGGAACTAATGCTTCATAACCACTTAAATCAATTGTTGGTCTAAAAGAAACTACGAATTCAAATTCAATTCCACTATCTTTTCTATCGAATTTTTTAAAGCTTGGCTCGCCGATTAATTCTTTTTCATCTTTACCTGTTTCTTTAACTGCATTTTTATAAGCACTTGTAATCGCTTCTTGTTCTGCATCTTTTAATAAAGAATCTTTATATCTATCTAAAACAACATTTACAGGAACTTTGCCTTTTCTAAAACCAGCAACTTGCATGGTTTTACTAGCTTTTACAGCTATTTCTTTAACCTTTTCATCTATTAAAGATTTTTCTATAACACCACTTACTGAGTAATTAATTTCATCAATTTTTGTTGTACTAAGTTTCATTAAACTACCTTTTGTAAAATATTTCGCACAATTCTAGCTAAAAAAATTAATCATTGGCAAAATATAAAGGTAAAGAATGCAAGACTTAATTAAAAATTTATTAATAAAAATTGGTGAAAATCCAAATAGAGAAGGATTAGTAAAAACACCTGAAAGGGTTCAAAAATCATATGAATTCTTATGTAGTGGCTATACAAAAAATCCAAAAGAAATTTTAAACGAAGCTATTTTTAACACTGATAACAATGAAATGGTTTTAGTAAAAGACATTGATTTTTATAGCTTATGCGAACACCATTTATTACCATTTTTTGGAAAAGTTCATATTGCTTATATACCTAATGGAAAAGTAGTTGGGCTTTCAAAATTACCTAGACTTGTTGAAGTTTATTCAAGAAGATTGCAAATCCAAGAACAATTATGCGAACAAATTAGCCTAGCTTTATATGAAATATTAAAGCCAAAAGGTGTTGCTGTAACTATTGAAGCTGAGCATTTATGTATGCAAATGCGTGGAATTCAAAAAGTAAATTCTAAAACAATAACAAGTTCTCTTAAAGGCATATTTTTAAGCGATGAAAGAACTAGGAAAGAATTTTATTCACTAATAAAATGAACTTAGAAAAACTGAAAAATAAAATATCAAAAATACCAATTTCACAAAATTTTGGCTTTATATACAAAATCTCTGCAATTAGTATAGAGATTAAAGGATTAATCACTAGCGTAGGTGATGTTATAAGACTTGAAAACGAGGAAAAAACAGCTTATGCAATGGTTGTTAAGATTGAAGAGCATATTTCATTTTTAAGCCCTTTTGATTTTGTAGAAGGCTTTAAAATCGGAGATAAAGCATTTTTAGAAGAAGCAGGAATGAAAATTCCTTGCTCTATGGAATTACTTGGGCGTGTGGTTGATCCATTTATGCGTCCAAAAGATGGAAAAGAAAAAATCACACCAAGTAAAATGATGCCTATTTTAAGAGCACCAATAGACGCACTTAAGCGTGGGCTTATAAGTGAGCCTTTTCCTGTTGGTATTAAAAGTATTGATGGGCTTTTAACTTGTGGAGTAGGACAAAAATTAGGTATTTTTGCTGGTTCTGGGGTTGGTAAATCAACTCTTATGGGAATGATAGTTAAAAATGCCCCTGCAGCCGTTAAAGTAGTTGCTTTAATAGGTGAGCGTGGTAGAGAAATTCCTGAGTTTATACATAAGAATTTAGGTGGTAAAATGGATGATACCGTTATGATAGTTGCGACTAGCGATGATAGTGCATTAATGCGTAAATATGGGGCATTTTGTGCTATGAGTGTGGCTGAATTTTTTAAAGAGCAAGGAATGGATGTATTATTTATAATGGATAGCGTTACTCGTTTTGCTATGGCTCAACGCGAAATCGGTCTTGCTCTTGGAGAGCCGCCTACTGCTAAAGGCTATCCACCAAGTGTATTTAATCTATTGCCGCAATTAATGGAGCGAGCTGGTAAAGAAGAAGGTAAAGGAACTATTACAGCATTTTTTACCGTGCTAGTTGATGGAGATGATATGAGCGATCCTATTGCTGATCAAAGTAGGTCAATTCTTGATGGGCATATCGTATTAGATAGAAGCCTAACTGATTTTGGAATATATCCTCCGATTAATATTCAAAATTCAGCAAGTAGGGTTATGGGAGATGTGGTAACGCCTGAACATAAAAAAAATGCTGCTAAGTTTAAAAGGCTTAATTCAGTTTTAAAAGAAAACGAAACTCTAATTAGAATTGGTGCTTATGTAAAAGGTAGCGATAAAGAGCTTGATTTTGCAATGAGTAAAAAAGATTATATGAATGATTTTTTAAGACAAGGAAATGATGAGGCTTTTGCTTTTGAAGAAGTTTTAAGTATGCTTGAGCAAATTAATTAATCCGAATTAATATTTAAATTCTTATAAAGAATTTAAATATTTTAATAAAGTATCTATTATATCATCATCGCTTTTGCTTGGTGCTTTTAAAATAATTCTTTCATCATTATCTTTTAAAAGTTTTATATTTTGCTCATAATTACTAACTTCACAAAATCCGTGCTTAATACATAAAATTTTAATTGCCATAAGTGAAAAATAATTTCTTGTATAGCTATCGCATTTGCCAAATCTATCGTTAAAAGAATCTTGCATAGTAGATAAACTAGCTAAATTATCACACTCATTTATTTTTCTATAAAGGCTTAATCTTAGCTTATCATTAGGCACTAAATAATCGCTTATATAAGCATTTACTAATAATTTTTGCTCGTATTTAATCTCTTTTGTGATATTTCCTTTACTTAGTCTATTAATTTCAGCTTCTAGCATTTTAATATAAAGTGCATAGCCAAGTTGTTCTATATGACCGCTTTGTTCAGCACCTAATAAATTACCACCGCCCCTTATTTCTAAATCCATTTGAGCTAGAGTGCTACCACTACCTAAATACGAATTACTAGCTAAGCTTAATAATCTTTTCTTAGAATCTTCACTAACGCTTTCTTCGTTATCAACTAGAAAATAGCAAAATCCTTGTATTTTGCTACGACCTACTCTACCACGAAGTTGGTGCAAATCAGCTATACCGAAATGATTTGATTTTTCTACTATTATGGTGTTTGCATTTGCTAAGTCAATTCCACTTTCAACAATGCTCGTGCATAATAATAAATCATACTTTTTCTCTTCGTATTCAAATAGTTTTTCTTCAGCTTCATTTGCTGGTATTTTTGAATGTAAAACTAAAATTCTAAGCTTTGGATAAAGCTCTTCTAAATAGCGTTTTTTATGTTCAATTGAAGCTATGTGATTGTGTATGTAAAATACTTGCCCGCCACGCCTAAGCTCTCTTGCTATGATTTCTTTAATTAAAGCGTCATCATAAGTTTTTACAAAAGTTCTTACATCTAATCTATCATTAGGCGGAGTTAGAATTTGAGAATAAGTCTTAAGTGTGCTTAAAGCTTGATTAAGCGTTCTTGGGATTGGAGTAGCACTCATACTTAATTGATGAGCTTTTATACTTATATCTTTTAATTTTTCTTTTTGTTTTACGCCAAATTTATGCTCTTCATCAATTACGATTAGCCCAACATCATCAATTGCTAAGCTAAGTAAAGCGTGAGTTCCTATAATAACCTTTGGCTCTTTTGTATTCATAATAGCCTTTTTAGTATTAGAAAATCTATCAAGTCTAAAAACTTGAATTCCAAAAGGCTCTAAACGATTTTTAAGTGTTTTATAATGTTGAGAGCATAAAAGTGTAGTTGGGACAAAAAATAAGGCATTTAAACCATTTTTAACACAGGCAAAAATTGCGTGCATTGCGACTTCGGTTTTACCAAAACCAACATCAGCACTAAGCAATCTATCCATAGGAGTGCATTTGCTTATCTCTTCAAAAATATCATTAACTGCTTTTTCTTGATCACTTGTTAAAACAAATCCTGCTTTAGCCTTAAATATCTCATAATCAAGTGGTTTTTTAATAGCCTTTGTTACAATTAACTGCCTTTTTGCTGCTAGTTCAGTAATAGCACCTGCAATTGCTAATAATTTAGTTTTAAGTTTTTCTTTGAGTTTTACAAAAGTATTTTTGCCTAATTTATCAAGTTCAGGAATTGAGCTTGAAATATATTTATCAAGCAAATAAAGTGAGCTAGTTGGAAGTAGCAATTTATTTTCATTTTGATATTCAATCACAATAAATTCTTGCTTTTTTCCTTCATTTTCTATTAATTCTAATCCTAAAAATCTACCTACGCCGTATCGCTCATGAACTACATAATCATTTTTTATAAGCTCATCTAAAACTATGCTTGATTTATATTTTTTCTCTTTTTTATAATATTTATTAAGACTTAATATTAATTCATCATCGCTTTGAATATTTAAAACTGCATTTGAGATGATTTTTTCTACATTTTCACCTAATTTATAATCTAAGAATTTATTCTCATTACTAGCTAGTAATTTTATTTTTTTATTTGAGTTTAATTTGAAAAAATCATTGCTAGGATTAAACACCATATCGCTATATTTTTTAGCTTTAGAAATTATATTTCCTAATTCAAATTCTTTCGTGCAAACATAAGAAAACTCTAAATAATTACTAAGTTTTAAATGCCAATAAAATACGCTTTCGTATTCATTTAAATCATCATTATTTAAAATACTTTCTTTGATTTCTTCGTATTTTTCTTCGCTTACATAAGAAATTAACGGCAAAATATCACAATATTCACACTCTTCTTTATAGCTAAGTCCAGAACTTGCATCAAAATATTTAATACTTTCTACTTCATCATCAAATAAAACTATTCTAATTGGATTTTCATATTTCAATGAAAAAATATCAATTTTTTCATGACCTATACTAAATTCTCCTGGACTTTGAACCATATCAACTAAATTATAATTTAACCTTAAAAGCTCTTTTGCTAAAGAATTTAAATTAATCCTATCGCCAAATTCAATCTTTAAACACTTTAAATCATCTTTACTTGGAAGTGGTTTTTTAATAGTATTAATAGGGATTATTAAAATCTTTTTATCTTGATAATCGTAATAATCACTTAAAACTTTTGAAATATCAAATAATTCCATAGAAAACGAGCGTAAATCGTCATTAATCTCTGCTCTAAAATCAGGTAAAATAAAACTATTTATCCCTAAATATAAAGCTACATTTGATAAAGATTTTGCTTCGTTTAAGTCTTCACATATAATAATTTTTGCATAATTTTTATTATTTATTAAATACTCATAAAGATTTGCTTGCATAAAATCTCAAAAACCTTTCTACTAGCATAAAAGAGCCAAAAACTGCATAATTTTTATCTATATCAAAATCACTAAAATCACTACATTTAATGTCTAATTCTTTGCAAATCTCTTTAACATTTGCTAAAGCTCTATGTTCGCTTTTATAGTTAAAAACCAAAACTTCATTAATACTTGGCTTTAAAATACTTAAAATATCTTTTACATCTTTATTGGCAAAAAAATTAGCAATTAAACTAACTTTAGTTGGGAATTGTTTTTTAATTTCTTGATTTAAATTCTTTGCAGCTGCAGCGTTATGCCCTACATCTATTATTAAATTACTTGCTAGTTTTTCACATCTTGCTCTTAAATCTAATTTAATTGCTTTACCTATATAAAAATGTTTTTCTAACTCAAAATATGCAAGTTGAGCTAAGCTAAAATTATGTTTTAAAAACTCATTTTCATCAAGGCATAATTTTGAATAATCAGCATTTAAAAAACTAGCCTTAACTCCTTTTTGAATGGCCGCTTTTAATATCATCTCATTTTTATTAGCAAAAATATTAACACCACACATTGCTTTAATTTTAGTTCTAAAAATATCATCTAAATTAGAACCTAAAATATCGGCGTGGTCAATACTAATCGGAGTAAATACACATAAATCTCTTTTAAAAATACTTGTAGCATCGTATTCTCCACCAAGTCCAGCTTCAAAAATTACATAATCACACTCACTAAAAACAATAGGTGATAAAAAACATAAATATTCAAAATAACTAAGATTTTCTTTTAAATTAAGCTTTTTTAATTTATCTTGCAAAATATTATGAGCTATGTCTAAATCAATATCTTGCATAACTTGATTTTGAAATATACTAAATCTTTCTTTGTAAGAGAATATATGTGGACTTATAAAATGCCCTACTTTATACCCGCTATCACTAAGCATTAAAGCAAGGTATCTTCCCGTACTACCTTTACCATTAGTGCCTAAAATTTGCACTACTTTTGTATCAAAATCATAATTTAGCAAATGCTTAAATCTATGAGCCTTAAAAAGGTCAAATTTCTCGTAAAATTCCGCTAAATTATCTAAATAATTTGAAAGTTTATTTTCTACTTGCACTTTTTATATTATTTCTACCTGCATTTTTTGCTGCGTATAATAATTTATCAACAGCTTCAATAAATTGCTCTTGGGTCTCATAGCTTCTTCTATCACTAACCCCACCGCTTACTTTTATACTAATAGTCTTACCTTTACATAAAAACTTTTGCTCTGATACTAAAACTCTAATTTTTTCAGCAAATTTTACTGCATCATCAATTGATGAATGTGGAAGAATTACCATAAATTCTTCCCCACCATATCTCCCCGCACAATCTAATTTTCTAATGTTATTTAAAATAATATTTCCTAAATTAGCGAGTATAGTATCTCCTGCTGCGTGTCCATAGGTATCATTTATAAACTTAAAATGGTCAATATCAAAAAATGCTATTGAATAATTTATATTATATCTTTCATAAGATTCTTCGGCTAATTTTAATTGTTCTTCTAATTGACGCTTATTTGCAAGTTGAGTTAGAAAATCTACTTGAGTTTCTTCTCTTAGTTTGTTAATTTCTTGCTCTAGTCCTTGAACTTTAATTTTAAGATCACCTAAAGTATCGGCATCTAATTTTGTTTTTTCTTTTAAATCTATTATTTCTTTTTCAAACATAGCAACTATAGCTATCAATCTTGCTTTAATAGTCTGCATAGCTTCATCTTCAACTTTAATACTTTCAATTTCTTTTTTAATTTCTTGAACTTTTTGTTGAGAATTTGTAGCCATACTAAGAATACTTACAATCTTATCACTAATTTGCTCCAAAACATCATTTAAAACTTTATTTGAACTTGAAATTTCTGCTCTATCAATATCTATTCTTTTTTTGACTAGATTTCTAAATTGTTCTGTAATTTGCTTTACGCCTAATATTTGTGGCTCTGCATTTATACTTTCACAAAACTGATTGATTTCATCATTTACATAATTAGCAATTGATGGAGTTAAAGAATAAGCCACAGATGGAGCTAAATTTTCACATACTGCATTAGCATTATTTCTTTCAATTTTTAAAGATAATTCATCTAAAATTTCTAAAAAATCATCTCTAGAATTTAATCCTAAATGTTGAATTTTATTATTAAGTTCTAACAAATCATCATCTACCCTAATCCAATCTTTTTTTAGTTCTTCTAATGTTTTTAGACTTGAATTATTTAATTTATTTAAAGCTTCTTCACTAAGATTTTTAGTAGCTTTATTTGGTAAATTTGATAATATTTTTAATAATTTTTTACAAATTATATTATAGTTTATTATGAGCTTTTTATCACTATTATCCTCTTTTATACCATTAGCTTTAGAGATTAAAAATACCACTAATTCTTCTAGGCTTTTTACATTTCTTCCTTTTACATCTTGAGCTAATGTGGGATTTAATTTAGAAATATACCCTTGAATTTTATCAATATTTTGAGTTGTTCTTCCATATTTTTTAGCAACTTCATCAAAAACTTCTGAATAGTTTTCAGGAGTTAATAATAAGTTCCTTTTAGTAAGCTCTACAATGGTTTCTTTAGCAATCACATTAATATTAATAGACATTTTTTCTCTTTAAAATTTTTTCTTAATACTAACAAAACAAAATTAATTATTAACTACATAATAATTCTTAAAGCAAATTCGTTAAACGCCTTTTGGCTAGCTAAATTAATAGCTCTACTTTTTTGCTCATCACTTAAAACACTAATTGTATTTGTATTAAAAATATGCTCGCCTGAAGTTATAATTTTTTTAGTTGTTTCATCTTGAAAAGTTACATTAAATTCTAATCTAATAATAGCTTTATAACTCTTAGCGTATCCAAATTCATCATAATATAAAGGTATAAATTCACTACTAAGAATTCTTAAAATAATCTTACTATCTGCAGTTTTACTAACACTTTTATGCATATAATGTTCTACATAATTCGTAAAATTATCATTTAAAGTAATACTATCTTTAGGTTCAGCCTTATTTATAATAGTAATTACATTGACACTTTCGCCTAACATTTTGCTAGTGGCTACATTCAAAGGTGCATAGCCACAAGCACAAAAAAATAATGTAAAACTTAAAAGTATTTTTTTCATTTAATTACAATATTTACTAATTTATTAGGAATATAAATTTCTTTTACGATAATCTTATCTTCTAGCCATTTAGCTGCTTTAACTTTTGCTATTTTGATAATTTCATCTTGATTAGCATTTGCATCAACTTCAATCTCTGCTCTATTTTTACCATTAATACTAATTCCAAGTTTTATTGTATCGCTTACAAATACTTCTTCTTTTAATTCATAAGTTTTAATATTTGTTCTATTAAATAATTTCTCACTTAACTCACTTGCTAAATGTGGGATAATTGGGTCAAGTATGCTTAAAATTATTGCAAAACCTTCACTTAAAACTTCATCACTACTTGCGTTATTTAAAGCATTTAAGCCTTCCATACAAGCAGCTATTAATGTATTAAATGCGTAAGTTTTATTAAATACATCATCAGCCTTTTTTAAAGCTTCATATACTTTAAGTCTTGCTAATTTATCATCTTTACTAAGATTTGCGTGATTTATATTACTAAAATCAACTACATTAATCCCTAAAGCCTTATCATAAAGTCTATTTAAAAATCTATAAGCACCTTCAACCGCACTATCATTCCATTCTAATTCTTTTTGAGGTGGTGCAGCAAAAAGTATGAAAAGTCTTGCAGTATCAGCTCCGTAATTTTTAATAATATCATCAGGATCAACCGTATTACCCTTGCTTTTACTCATCTTAGCACCATCTTTTAAAACCATACCTTGAGTAAGTAAGCGTTCAAACGGCTCATCTACATTTAAATATCCTAAATCCCTTAAAGCTTTTTGGAAAAATCTAGCATATAATAAGTGTAAAATCGCGTGTTCAATACCGCCAATATATTGATCTACATTCATCCAATATTTTGCTTCATCATCAATTGCTTTTGTATTCCAATTGCTAGGATTACTTGCAAATCTTGCAAAATACCAAGAGCTTTGGAAAAATGTATCCATTGTATCGCTCTCTCTAATTGCGTCTTTTCCACATTTAGGGCATTTACATTGTTTAAATGTAGGGTGTTTTTCAAGTGGATTTCCTTCTCCATCAATTACTACATCTTCAGGTAAAGCCACTGGTAAATTATTCTCAACTACACTTCCACAAGTATCGCATTTAACAATCGGAATAGGAGCTCCCCAATATCTTTGACGAGATATACCCCAATCTCTTAATTTATAATTGATTATACTTTTACCGATTTTTCTATTTTCAAATTCTTTAGCAATCGCAATTCTAGCACTAGCACTATCTAAGCCACTAAATTCTGCACTATCAAATAAAATTCCATATTCAGTAAAAGGTTCATTATCTTTTTTATTTTCGCCATTTATTACATATTTTATATTTAAATTATATTTTTTAGCAAACTCAAAATCTCTTTCATCGTGAGCTGGAACTGCCATAACAGCACCACTACCATAATCAGCTAAAACGAAATTTGCTACCCATACAGGTAATTTTTCTTTAGTTATTGGATGAATTGCATAAATACCTAAAAATACGCCTTCTTTTTCACTTTGAGCTCTATTTTTAGCACTCATATTTTGCATAGCTTTAATTTTGTCTTTATCATTTTCACTTATTAAATTAGTTTCTAAAACTTTTTTAGTAATTTCATGTTCAGGTGCTAAAGCAAAATAAGAAAGTCCAAAAATCGTATCAGCACGGGTTGTAAATACACTGAATTTTAATCCATCTAAATCTTTATTAGAACTTGATACATCTAATTCAAATTCCAATCCATCGCTTTTGCCTATCCAATTTTCTTGCATTGTTAAAACTTGATTTGGCCATTTATCTTCTAAATATTTTAAATCTTTTAATAATTCTTCAGCATATTTTGTAATTCTTACATAATAGCCATTCATAGATTTTTGCTCTACTTCATGACCACATCTCCAGCATTTGCCATCTTCAACTTGTTCGTTTGCTAAAACGGTTTTATCATTATCACACCAATTTACATTAGCTTTTTTTGTATAAATTAGACCTGCTTCATACATTTTTGCAAAAATTTCTTGCTCAAATTTAGTATAAATCTCATCACTTGTAGCAAGCAATCTTGTCTTAGAAAACGAAAAACCTAAAGAATAAAGCTCTTTTTTCATATAATCAATATTTTCATAAGTCCATTTTTTAGGATGAAGCCCATATTTTATAGCAGCATTTTCAGCAGGCATACCAAAACTATCAAACCCTAGTGGGTGTAAAACATTATAGCCCATAGTTCTAAAGCGTCTTGCTAAAGCATCACCTATTGCATAGTTTCTTACATGTCCCATATGGATTTTACCACTTGGGTATGGAAACATTGATAATATATATTTTTTTTCTTTACTAAAATCATTACTAGGTTCGTAATAATTCTCTTTATCCCAAATTTCTTGCCATTTTTTCTCAACTTCTTTTGCGTTATACATAAATTAGTCCTTAAAATTCATCTTTATTTTTAATAGCTTCAATCAATACTAAAATAAGTGTAAATATATTTGATATTACAGCACCTATTGTCATACTATATACCAAATCACTCATACTAGTTCCATAAATTTGAGTTAAAACAAAAGCTATTATTAAATGCACATCAGTTACAAGTGAACTTGCAAAAATCTCTGTGCTTAAAATATTTCTAACACCAATTTTTAAAAGTGTTGAAACCAAATTAATGCTAGCTGCTATAAATAATGCCACAGGGCTTTGATAATATAAAAAGCCAGCCGTTGTAGTTAAGCTCATCAATGTAAAGAATATATGAATTACTCTTCCAAAATCCATTATAATTGTCCTTTTTCATACATTGCTCTTAGGCGTTCTTTTTCTTCTTTTTTCTTGATTTTATCAAGCTCTTTAGTTCTATAATTACTAACGCTAAAATTAAACCACATTAAAAGTGGGCTTGCTACAAAAATTGAACTTAAAGTTCCTGCAATAACCCCAACTATTAAAGCAAGAGAAAAGCCGTGTATCATATCTCCACCATAAAAAAACAAAATTAAAACCGTAAAGAGTGTTGTTCCTGATGTAAGAGTTGTTCTTGATAGAGTTGCTGATACGCTTTCGTTAATAATACTACCTAAATTAGTGCTTTTACTCTCTTTTATGCTTTCACGAATTCTATCAAAAATAATAATTGTATCATTTAGTGAATAGCCTAAAACGGTTAAAATAGCTGCTAAAGTATCAAGATTAACATCAATTTGAAAAAGAGAAATCGCTCCAATAACTATTACAATATCGTGAATTTCACTAATAATTGCAGCCATAGCAAAACGCCATTCAAACCTAATAGCTATATACACTAAAATAAGTGCAAAAGATACCAAAATAGCCATTAAACCTTTTTGTCTTAATTCTCCACCAACTTTTGGTCCAACAATATCAACTCTTCTTAGCTCAATATCACCTGTTGAAGATAACATTTTTACAATAGTATCTCCTACATCTTTACCTAAACTATCACTTGAACTTGAAAATCTAATTACTACTTCATCACTACTTCCAAATTCCGTAACGCTAGCACCTTTTAAAGCTTCATTTTGATTTAAAATATTACGAATATCATCTAAAGGAGCATTTTTATTAGTATATTTTATCTGAACTAAAGTCCCACCACTAAAATCAATTCCGTAATTTAGACCTTGTGTAAATAATAAAATAATAGAGCCAATAACTAAAACAAAAGATAAGCCAATAGATGCAAATCTAAGCCTCATAAAATCATATATTTTTTTACTAGAAAATACTTGCATCACACTCTCCTATAACCAAACCAAAGTCTTGTATTGCCACTTTTTTCAATTCTATTAGCAAACAAATCAAATAAAGCATGAGTTCCTATAATTGCTGTTATCATTGATGCAATTATTCCTATACTCATAGTAACAGCAAATCCTTTAATAGCACCAGTTCCATAAGCATATAATGCAGCACTTGTAATTAAAGTAGTTAGATTACTATCTAAAATCGCACTCATTGCGTTATGATAACCATTATTTATAGCATCTCTTAAATTAACGCCATCTCTTATAAGCTCTCTAATACGCTCATTAATAATAACATTCGCATCTACAGCCATACCGACGGTTAGAACAATCCCAGCCATACCAGGAAGAGTAAGCGTTGCTCCAAAAAGTGCCATTACTGCTACTAATAAGAATATATTAGAAATTAGAGCAATATTTGCAAACAAACCACTAATTCCGTAATAAACTCCCATAAAAACAACAATCATCAAAAATACACCTAAAAGTGCAACTAAACTTTGCTCGATACTATCAGCACCCAAACTTGGTCCTACGCTTCTTTTTTCAAGTAATTTAACAGGTGCTAATAAAGCCCCACTTCTTAGTGCAATAGCTAAATCGTGTGCTTCTTCAACACTGAAATTCCCACTAATTTGTCCGCTACCACCACCTATTCTTTCATTAATTCTAGGAGCTGAATATACCTTACCATCTAAAACTATTGCTAATTGATGACCTACTTTTTTACCTGTGAAATCTCCAAATATTTTTGCACCTTCTGAATTAAGTGTAAAATTAATAACAGGTTGAGCAGTTTTATCAGAAAATCCTACTCTAGCATCAATTAACATAGAGCCATCTAAAATAGGTAATTCTTTTAAAACATATTTAATATTTTTATCTTTTACATCAGGTAAAATAATATCTCCATAACTTGCTGCTTCTTCAGGACTTAACATATTGCCTTGATCAGCCTTAGCTCTATCTACTTCCATTAGTTGTAAATGTGCGGCTTTAGCTATTAAATCTTTAGCTCTTTGCTCATCTTCAGCAGTTTTTACGCCTGGAATTTCAACCAAGATTTTATCTTCACCTTGTTTAGCAACAGTTGGCTCTGAAAGTCCAAATAAATCAAGTCTATTTCTAATAGTTTCTACAGCTTGATCTATTGCAAATTTAGCAGTTTGAACTTCTTCTTCAGGTGTTAAAGTAATCTCATAAAAAGAATTATTAACACTAACTTTTAAGCCTTTTAGTTCTTTAATTATTTTATCTACTTTAGCAGTATCATCTTTATCTAGTAGTTCAAAATGTATTACACCATCATTACTTTTAAATCCATCAGTTAAAATATTTTCTTTATTAAAAGAATAATTAATACTTGAAGCGATTGATTTTACTTTAGACTTTATAGCTTCATTGGTTTCTACACCTAAAAGCATATGAAGTCCGCCTTGTAAATCAAGCCCTAAATTAATCTTAGGACCATTTATAGAAAAAAAGCTTGGCACACTTAAAAATATGCCAAAAAGTGTAACAAAAACTAAAACATAAAAACGATATGTGATACTTTTTGTTTTTTGATTACGCATTATTTTGTTGCTTCCGAATTATTTGTGTTTTCTACTTTTCTAGCTACAAAATTTTTATCTAATTTAGCAACAACATCATCATTTAATCTAATTTTTAAATAATCATCTTCAGCTTTTACAACTTCAACAATTAAACCACCATTAGTAACTATTTTATCACCTTTAGTAAGTGAATTTAGCATTTCTTTATGTGCTTTTGCTTGTTTTTGTTGTGGGCGAATAATTAAAAAATAAAAAATCGCAAATAATACGATTAATGGTAAAAATTGAACTAAAGCATTTTGTTCCATAGAATATCCTTTTAAAAAATAAAATAGTTATCATTCTACATAAAAAGATTTAATCTAAAGTTCTTACTATAAGGCTTGTTGGTAAATTAAATTCTTTTATTAGCTCAATCTCTTTTGCTCTCATTTCGCCATTATCTATTTCGTGGTCATACCCTAATAAATGTAACATTCCATGAATAAATAATAAAGATATTTCATCTTCTAAACTATGCCCTAATTCACAAGCTTTAGTTTTTGCTAGTTCGGTATTAATAACTAATGAGCCTAAAAAATTAGTATCTAAAAAAGAATTATCGTGTGGAAAACTTAAAACATCAGTAGTTTTATCAATATTTCTTGTATTTTTATTGATTTCTTGCATTTCATCATTATTGGTTAAAACAAGCTCAATATCTTTAGAGCTTAGATAATTTGCTAGTTTTTCAAGGTAGGTAATTTCTTCTAAATTATCGTATAAAATCATAGTATTTTGCCCCAAAAAGGGGCTAAGAATTATTTATCTCTAATGTTTAATTCGTTAATTAATTTAACATAAACATCGTATTTTGTAGCTTTTAAATATTTTAAAAGTCTTTTTCTTTGACCAACTAATTTAAGTAGTCCTAGTCTTGATGAAAAGTCTTTTTTAAATACTTTTAAGTGTTCTGTTAATATTGCAATTCTTTCTGTAAGTAAAGCAATTTGAACTTCAGACGAACCTGTGTCGCCACCAAATCTTGCATATTTGCTGATAATTTCAGCTTTTCTTGCCGAATCCAAAGCCATTTTGACCTCCAAATTGGTGTAAATTAAAAGCTGTGATTATAAAACAAATTGATTAATAAGATTATTAATTTTTATAATTATAATAAGATTTTTTTGGGGTGCTTTTAGCTGAGATTAAACCCATTGAACTTGGACAGGTAATGCTGATTAAGGAGATATTATGAGATTATTTTTAACTTCGCTTATTTTTAGTTTAGCTTTTGCTTATTTTACTAATTCAAATATTTTAAACTTTTTTGCCCTTTTTACTGGAATTTTATATGTATTATTAATGGGAGTAAAAAATAAATTATGCTTTATTGTAGGTGTATTTAATGCTTTAATTTATGCTTATATTGCTTATATAAATAGACTTTTTGGAGAAGTATTTTTGTATTTATTATGCTATTTTCCTATGATGATTTATGGCTATTTTTATTGGAATAAAAATACTTTAATTAAGACTTTAAGCTTGAAAAATTTTATATTAATTTATATAGCAATTTTTATTATTGCTTATTTTTATTCTTTTTATTTACAGAATTTAGAATCAAGATTTATTTATCTTGAAAGCTTTATATTCTCAAGTGGGCTTATCGCAACTATTTTAAGTCTAAAAAAAATAATAAATCATTATATTTATATAAGTATTTCAAACATTGCTTCTATTTATATTTGGACTATTCTTTACATTGAAGATAGTTCTAATTTAGCTGTATTAATGCTTATGATTTTATTTTTTATCTTAGGTATTATTTACTTATTTTCTTGGAAAAAGGATTTAAAATGACTTGCGTGATTATGGCTAATGGGGAGTTTTGCACCAATAAAATAACCTTAAATTATCTAAAAAATGCTGATTTTTTAATAGCTTGTGATGGTGCTGCTAATTTGCTTTTAGCTAATAATTATGAGCCTAATGTAATTATTGGGGATTTAGATAGTTTTCAAAATCTAAAAACAAAAGCAAAAATAATTAAAGTAAAAAATCAAAACACGAATGACTTAACAAAAGCCTATAAATACGCTTTATCAATGGATTTTAGTGATATTTTTATCCTTGGTGCTGGGGGCAAAAGAGATGATCATTTTATAGCAAATATAGCTTTATTGTTTCAATATTTTAAATTAAAAAATCGCTTTAATAAGACAATAAATCTAAAACTAATTACAAATTACGGGGAATTTTTTATAAAAAATACTGATTTTACTGCTAATTCTTATAAAGGTCAGCAAATATCATTATTTTGCCTTGATAAAAAAGCTAAATTTAGCTCACAAAACCTTAAGTATGAGTTAAATAATTTTAATTTTAAGCATCTAAATAGCGGGACTTTAAACGAAGCATTAGGCAATACTTTTAGTATAAAAAACCATAATAATAAAGAACTTTTAGTATATTTGAATTTTACTTAATTTATAAATTAGAATTTGATTTAAACTCTTTAATAATTAAATCTAATTTTTTTTCATATTTTTTATAATCTTTCACAACATCTTCATATATATTTAATTTATCATAATATTTTCTTCTTGATAAAAATAATGATTTTTTACTATTTTCTAATTCATCTAAAATATTTTTATCATCAATTTTTTTAACCCAATTAAAAGCATTAGCAATTTTCGTAGGCATTAAAAATTCATCTTTTTTTAAGTATTTTCTAAAAGAATTTAAATCATATAAAAATAAAGCTATTTCGTCTTTATTGTTTTTATCCAATACATAATTTACAAATTCCTTAGTTTTTTTAAGATAAGTATTAAGAAATTTTCTTTCATCTTCTCTTAAACTACTGGTTAGAGTTTGAGCGTATTTTTCACTTCTACTAGCTATTAATAAAAGCAACATATGTTTTTTATCAATTAGGCTAAATTGTGATATTTGTATTCTATCTACAAATAAATCTAAATCAGAAAAAATTATTCCTTTATAAAGGTTATAAAATTTAATAGAAATAATATTTTTTACAATATTACTAAGATTTAGAGTGTCTTTTGCACTAGCTATGAAATTTGCTTGTTCTAATTCTATAAGTGCTAAGGAATTATCCTTAGCAAACTTATTAAATTCCGTTACAAATTCTATAACTTTTTTCATCATTTGTTCATTGAAATATAGCTATTTAATGCACCTAAATATGCCTTAGCACTAGCTTTCATAGTATCAAGGTCAAGCCCGTGACCAATGATTGCACGCTGACCTTCAAAGCTAACTTTTACACTAACTTGAGCTAAAGCATCTTTACCTTTACTAACCGCATCAACCTTATAATCAAGCAAGCTACCATTTACCTTGCTAGCTCTATCAATTACTTTAAATACCGCATCAATTACACCATCTCCAATAGCTGCTTCGCTAAATATTTCTCCATCGCACTCCATAGTAACAGCAGCAGTCGCAAGTGCTGATGAACAATCGCTTACTTGAAGATTTATAAGCTTAAATTTCTCTTCTATTTTAATCTTATCAGCAGCCACTATTGCTATTAAATCTTCATCAAATACTTCTTTTTTCTTATCGCAAAGGTCTTTAAACTCTGCAAATGCACGATTTAACTCATCAGTATCTAATGTAAAGCCAAGAGATTTTAATTTATCATTAAACGCTGCTCTTCCACTATGTTTTCCTAAGACTAAATTATCTTGAACTAAGCCTATATCACTAGCTTTCATAATCTCATAAGTTTCAGGGTGTTTTAACACGCCATCTTGATGAATACCACTTTCGTGAGAAAAGGCATTTTTACCTACTATTGCTTTATTTGGTTGTGGATTTACACCGATTATATTTGACAATAATCTACTTGATGGATAAATTTCTTTATGATTAATTGTGGTATAAAACTCGCCTAATTCATCAGCTCTAACCTTTAAAGCCATCACAACTTCTTCTAAAGCAGCATTTCCTGCACGCTCACCTAAGCCATTTAGAGTAACTTCAATTTGTCTAGCACCACCTTTAATAGCAGCAAGTGTGTTTGCAGTAGCTAAACCTAAATCATTGTGATTGTGTGCTGATACTATAAGTCTTCCTTTTGTATAATCGCTAATTTCTTTAAATACTTTATAAATCTCATCAGGTAATCTATATCCAACCGTATCAGGGATATTAAATGTCCTTGCACCTGCTTCATAAACTGCATCAGCCATTTCTTTTAAAAAATTTACATCACTTCTTAAAGCATCTTCACAAGAAAACTCAACATCATCGCATAAACTCTTAGCTAATTTTACATTCTTAACTGCAGTTGCTAAAACTTCTGCTGGAGTTTTTTTAAGCTTGTATTCCATATGAATTGGACTTGTTGCAATAAAAGTATGAATGCGTTTTTTAGCTGCTGGCTCAAGTGCTTTACCTGCTTGAATAATGTCGTTTTCTACACATCTTGCAAGAGAACAAACGCTTGAGTTTTTAATAATTTGTGCAATTTTATTAATCGCTTCGTAATCTCCTGGACTAGATGCTGCAAACCCTACTTCCATAACATCAACACCCAAACGCTCAAGCGCTAAAGCTATTTGGATTTTTTCTTCTGTATTCATTGAAGCACCTGGACTTTGCTCACCATCTCTTAAAGTTGTATCAAATATTATAATTCTTTCACTCATTTTTTTTCTTTCCTTTAATTTAATGTATTGTTAGTATATGTATTATTAATAAATTTTTAGTCTATATCGCCCTTGTTTGGGCGAAGGAGTGTAGAATTTTTCACAAGATAATAAGTACATCTATCATCAGATACTTTTTCTTGATATTCCTTATGTTTTAAAATAAAATTCTCAATTAATTGTCTAAAACTACTAAAACCATAATTTTTAGCGTGAAAATCAGAATATTTTTTCTGCATATATGTATTTATTACTGCATATTCTGCTCTAGTTTTTTCATCAATTAAATTATCTATTATTTGCTCTAATTCTTTTAATTGCTCTTTTGGAATTGCTTTTAATCTGTCTTTATCATTACTTTTAACTTTTTCATTATCCAAATAAAAAAACTCATTAAATGAATTTACATATGATTTTAAAGATTTATTAGTCCCTATTCCAATTACTAATTTTTTGTTTTCTCTTAATTTTTGAGCTAAACTCGTATAATCACTATCACCTGAAACTATAACAAAAACATCTATTTGTTTTTCATAAAATATGCTTAAAGCTTCGGTTGTAAGATACATATCAGATGAGTTTTTACCCGATGAAGTAGAAAATTGCTGCATTGCAATAATGCCATAATCAAATATTTTTTCACGCCAATTTTGAATATTTTCTTTACTCCAATCAGCATATATTCTTTTAATAATAACATTTCCATAATTAGAAGCGTAGTCAAATATTTCTCTAGCATATTTAGCAGGTATATTTTCTGCATCTATAAATACTGCTACGCTACTATTATCCAACATATTTATCCTACTTTTTTAATCTTTTTTATATATAAATTATAAATCGCTCTTGATAAACCATAAATAACATAAGCACTCATTATTAAGGTAAAAATCTCTAAAGGGCGTAAATATATAAGAGAACAAATAAAAATTAAAATCACTAAAGCTTTTAAAATATTTGCTTTTTGAAATTCTATCTTTTTAAAACTTGGATACCTTACATTGCTCACCATCAAAAATGATAATAAAAATGTAAGAAATATAATAAAAATTTCTATAAATGAATTATTATCAAAATGGTGCTTATAAAACACAACCCAAATACCTAAAACAACTGCAGCCGTTGGAATTGGAAGACCTATAAAAACTCTTGGATCATATGTGCCTGTTGTAACATTAAATCTAGCTAAGCGAATTGCACCAAATATTATAAAAACAGCCATAGCAAGAGAACCAAGTCTTCCATATTCTTGACCTAAATTAAAATAAAATAGTACTGCAGGTGCAACTCCAAAAGCAATAATATCAGCTAAACTATCAAATTCTACTCCAAATTTTGAAGCTGTATTTGTAAGTCTTGCCACACGACCATCAAGACCATCACAAATCAAACTTACTATAATTAAAATCATAGCTTTATCATAATCGCCTTTAATAGACGCTAAAATACTTAAAACGCCTAAAAATATAGATGCTGCTGTAAATAAATTAGGTAAAATATAAGCTAATTTATGAGAATTTTTTTCCATTTTATTCTCCAATCTTTGCAATATCTGCATTAGCTAAGATTTTATCGTGCATTCCAACTAATAAAGTGCAATTATATGGTAATTTTATATCAACTAATCCTGTTGAAAAAAATCCAATTCTTTGACCTTTAAAAGCTTTTTTTATGTCATAAAAAGAATTTACACAATACCTAGCAGGTTTTAAAATTAATGAAATATCTTTATTAAATACTATTTCAGTAGCATTTGAATAAAAATTATCATTATATTTTAAACCATTAAATTGCTTTTTATAAATATCTTCAGACTTTATCACACTTCTAATTTCTGAAGAATTTAAAAATAAGCTAAAATAATTTTTTTCTAAAGTTAATACTATATTTTTATTATCTTCATCAACATATATTCCAACTACCTTTGCATCAATTGGACTTACTATAGTATTATTATCATAATCAGTTATTTCTCTCTCAACCCTTTTATAAAATAAATGTAGTAATACTAAAATTAAAAATAACAAACAAGAAAAAGAAAATATTAAAGTAAATAATATAAATATTATCCAAGCAATTAATATTATCTTTTTTCCACAATTTGCTATTAAATTCATTTTTCTATCTCACTTAATCTAGTTTCAAAATTATTTTCTATTTCATAATTTTTAATTATTTCTCTTACTTCACTACCTTCTATTACTTCTTTTTCATAAAGTTTTTCAACCATTGTTTCAATTGCTCCACTATATTGTTCTAAAGTAGCAACAACAGATTTAAATCTCTCATCAAGTAAGTTTTTAACATATTCATCTAATTTATGAGCCATATCATCTGAATAATCCTTGATAGTTTGACCACCACCTAAGAATTGATTTCTTTGTTTTTCTAAAACCATAAGCCCAGCAATATCACTCATACCATACATAGAAACCATTGCTTTTATAATATCGGTTGCTCTTTCTAAATCATTACTAGCACCTGTTGAAATCTCTTTAATAAATACATGCTCAGCTGCACGACCACCTAAAAGAACATCAACTTCTGCAATCAACTCGTGTCTTTGCATTAAGAATTTATTTTCTTCAGGAGTATTTAAAGTATAACCAAGCGCTGCTAAACCTCTAGGAATAACAGAAACTTTTGTAACTTTTTTAGCACCTTTTGTTGTCTCTGCTATTAAAGCATGTCCACACTCATGATATGTTACAATTTTTTTCTCTTTATCACTTATTCTTCTTGATTTTTTCTCAAGTCCTGCAATAGCTCTTTCAACTGCTTCAGTTAAATCGCCTTGCTCTACTTCTTTTTTATTATTTCTTCCTGCAAGTAATGCAGCTTCATTTATTATATTTGCCAAATCAGCTCCAGCAAGTCCTGCCGTAAGTCTTGCAATATCTTCAACTTTAACTTCTTTAGCAATTTTTACATCTTTCATATGAACGCTTAAAATATCGCATCTTCCTTTAAAATCTGGCTTATCAACTAAAACTTGTCTATCAAAACGACCCGGTCTAAGTAATGCTGCATCTAGCACTTCAGGTCTATTTGTAGCTGCTAATACAATTACAGGGCTTTCTGAACCAAACCCATCCATTTCAGCTAAAAGCTGATTTAAAGTTTGTTCCCTTTCATCGTGCCCGCCCATATGTGAACCTGCTGCACGAGATTTACCAATAGCATCAATTTCATCTATAAAAATAATTGCCGGAGCTTCTTTTTTAGCGTTTTCAAATAAATCTCTAACACGACTAGCGCCAACACCTACAAACATTTCTATAAAACTTGAACCCGAAACACTAAAAAATGGAACATCGGCTTCACCTGCAACTGCTTTTGCTAAAAGAGTTTTACCTGTGCCTGGAGGTCCAACTAACAATAAACCTTTTGGAATTTTAGCACCTAATTTAATATATCTTTCTGGATATTTTAGAAAATCTACTATTTCCTTTACTTCTTCTTTTGCTTCTTCTACACCTGCTACATCATCAAATTTTACTTTTGGTTTTTCAGAATTTACTAATTTTTTTGAGTTTCCAATTCCTAAAATTCCGCCACCCATTTTCTTTTGCATTCTGTTTGTAATAAATCCCCAAATAGCAAAAAATATAAAAATTGGAATTATCCAAGTAAATAATAAATTAGATAAAAAGTTATTTTCAGAATAAGATGTGTAATTTACATTTTTACTATCAAGTAAAGTAGTAAGATTTGAATCTCTTACTAAGTTTGCAGTATAACTAGAGTTAAGCCCGCTACCTTTTATTTGAGTTTGTCCTATTTGAACTTTTGTTATTTCACCTGTCTCTATTTTTTTCTTAAAGTCAGAATAACTTATTTTATTTCCATTATCAGCTATTCCACCTTCTTCAAAAAATAAAGAAAACCCACCAAATACCAATAGTGAAAAAATTAAAAATATAACTATTGGATTTTTATTAGAATTCTTATTTTCATTATTATTCATTTTTCACCTTATAAACTAAAGTTAGCCAATCTCCTTTTATTTTCTCATCAACTAAAGTTAGTGAAGAAAATTGACTTTTAATCCTTTCAGAATAAGTATTTAAAATACCAGAAAGAATTAAAACTCCGTTCTCATTAAGACTTTTTATCAAATCATTTTTAATAATTAATATCACATCGGCAATTATATTTGCTACTACTAAATCATATTTCTTTTTGGCTTTATCACAAGAACCTTGCCAAATATTATTAATTTTAAGATTATTTAACTCAAAATTATTTTTAGTACTCATAATTGCTAATTCATCAGTATCACAAGAATCAACACTAATACCATAATTAGCCATAACTAAAGACAAAATTCCACTACCACATCCTACATCAAGACCTGTTTTGCAACCTTTATAATATTTTTGCAAAAATTCTACACAAGAATTTGTGCTTTCATGATGACCTGAGCCAAAAGCTAAAGCTGGATCTATTTTTAGATTTACATAGCCTGCTTTAGGCTCTTGCCAAGTAGTATGTATATATATATTATCTATTAAAATTGGCTTTATATTTTTCTTATATTCATTAATCCAATCCTTATTCTCTTTTTCACAAAGTTCATAAGTAAGATTAATATTTAAATTAGCATCATTAAGTTTTTGTTTTAACTCGCCTAACGCAAAAACTAAATCATCAAGATTATTATCACTTCTTACAATTAATTCATCATTTTTTTCTTCAATTGCATCAACATCAAACGCAAATACAAAATCACTAATAAACTCCAAATTATTTGTTTTAATAACTAATTCTTGATAAGTATTACGCATAATTATCCTAAAACATCTTCTAATTTTTCTTTTAATACTTGTGGAGTAAAAGGTTTTACTATATAGTTATTAACACCAGCTTTTAATGCTGTAATAACTTCTGCTTTACCACCTTCAGTAGTTACCATGATGATTGGCATATCTGCATATTTAGCTTCAGCTCTTACTTTTTTAACAAGTTCAAGACCATTCATTTCAGGCATATTCCAATCTGTTATTAAAACATCAATATCGCTATTTGCACATAACAATCCCCAAGCTTCCACGCCATGTTCAGCTTCTAAAACATCCTCATGACCTAATCTTTGTAAAGTATTTTTAATAATTCTTCTCATTGTAGAGCTATCATCTACTACTAATAATTTCACTTCAAAATCCTTTTGTAATATTATTTTTCATGGTGCGTTTAGCGAGACTTGAACTCGCACACCTGTTGGCACTACCCCCTCAAGATAGCGTGTCTACCAATTCCACCATAAACGCAAAAAGGCTACAAAAGTAGCCTAAAATTATCCTAAAAATGGGTTAGCGTATAATAATACTAATCCAATAACTAGAGCATAAATTACTTGTGCTTCAATTAACGCAATAGCAATAAACATAGTTGTTGATAATTTACCACCTAAACTAGGGTTTCTAGCAGTTCCTGCAATAGTCGCAGCAGCAGCATGACCCATACCAATAGCACCACCAAGTGCAGCAACACCTAAGCCAATACCAGCAGCTAAAACAGAACAAGCTTTTAATAACTCGCTACCGATTTCAGTTTCTGCAGCAAAAGCAACACTAGAAAAAGCAAGTAAAACTAATAAAAACTTTTTCATAAAATCTCCTAATAAAAATATATATAATTTTCCTTTCGGCTTGCGTATCCCTACTAAAAAAATTATGCTCTATATTCTATTAAGCTAAAGTAAATAAATTAAGACCTAGTAAAAAAACTAAGAGTTGTGTTGCCGAATTTTTTTACCTTAAATAAGGTATATTTTAAAGATGCAAATTCAACCTTGCTAGAATGCTCTATAATGATAATATCACAATCTAAATTCTCATACAAATTCTTGATTTTCAAATATACATCGCTAAAACCATCTCTAATATCAAATGGCGGATCTAAATAAAGAATAGTTTTTTCATTTTGTAATTTAGCAATAATATTAGGTAAAGCTTTAAAAGTATCGTCATTTAAAACTTCTATATTTAAATCTTTTGTATTTTTTAAAGCACTTTTATACGCTAATTTATCAATCTCAATAGCAAACGCCTTTTTAGCATAATTACTAATAGCTTCAATCGCCATACTAGCACTACCGCCAAATGCTTCTATAAAAACATATTCCCTTAATTCATCTCTTAAAACATTAAAAACACAAGACTTAACTATACTTTTTGTAGCTCTTGTAGTATCTTTTGATGGATTTTCTAAAATTTTACCTTTTAAAAAACCGCTCTGAACTCTTAAAACATTATTTTTCATACATTAATTGAAGTAAATCATATTTAAATTTATTAAGTAATTTATCAAGTTTTTCTTCAAAACTTAAAACCTTATTATCATCTTGATTTATTGTGCTTGAAAACTCATATAAAGCATCAATTAATTGCTCTTTACTAAAAGGCAATTTTAAATGTGCATTATTAAAACCTATTATAAATTGTGGTTTTTTTGCGTGCATTAATTTTTCATCAGTGATTAAAAAATCGCAATCTTTTTTATTTGCTAAATAATCTTGTAAAAATAATATTAAAGTCTTTTCTAATAAAATATCTTTGCACGCAATGGCTATTTTCATACCAAACTAACCTTTAATTTATGGTCTTTAAGACTAGCTGGAATATTACCATTAGCTAAACTTATAAACTCAGCCATATGTAAAATATAAAAATCACTAAAATCTCTATTAGATACTTTTTGTAATTCGCCACTTAAAGTATCAAACATTTTAAAGCTTAAACTATCGCCAACTACTAAAAAATCAGCACCGCTATCATAAGCATCTAAAACTATCTTAGCTGCTTTTTTATAAGCTATTTGCTTATCAAATTCTAAAAATCTAAAACCATTTTCAAATTCTTGAGTTTCATAATTTATTAATTTTGCCTTAGTCTTTTTTAAAAAATGTAAAAATAAATCAATGGTAAAACCACGATAAACAGCTACATTAAAACCATTAAAATCGTTTTTAATTTCTATATTTTGTAAATCTTGAATAACACATGAAGCATTTTTATAATTTTTCTTTGCATAATCTAAAATACTAGTATCGCAGATTAAATTCATCTCTCCTAAACAAGAATCAAATTCTTTTTTATATTCATCTGCTTTATATTCACTCATAAAACTAGGTGTTTTTACATAGGTTTTTCTATAATCACCTTTTAATAAATTAGAAAAATTAAAATCATCATTTATTAAAGTTATCATCTAATCTCCTTTTGATGTTTTAAAGAATTTTTAATTTCTTCATATTTTTCATAATCACTATATAAAAATGGTTTTAAGCTTACACTATACTCAATTCCTTTTTCCTTATCAAAAACAATATCTAAAATATCTTTTCTTTTATTAGGATATTTTTCTAATAATTTATTTGCAAACACAAACGCACTATCACCTAAAAATTCATCATTATATTCACGAATATCACTTGCATAATATAAAAATTTATAAGTTAAATAATCTTTATAATCATCTGCATTGCAAATATTTTTAAAATAATCAAAAACTTTTATAAAATCACTATCATCACACATTAAATCAAGCTTTGCTCTTTTTAAATCAATTGCACTTACACAAAAATCATTTCCAAATTTTTTAATAAGTTCATTTATGTTTGTATTAAGTGATAAAACTTTATTTTCAATCCTTACAAATTCATTACAATCTGGCATATTAAAATATCTATCTTGTTGTTTTACTAACCCTAAAACATCGTAAAGTGTAGAACTATCGTTAATGTCTTTTAAATTAATCTCATATGGCTTATAGTAAAACTCATAATCTCTACTAGCATCAAATCTAAATACTCTTAAAATAAAACTTCTCATAACAAAATTCCTTTTTTACTAATTTATATCAAAAAAATGTTATAAATTATTAAAAGGATTTAATATGTATTTAAGAGCAAACACTCATTCAAAAATCAATGTTTATTTTTCAAAAAATTCTAGCGATTTCGTAGTGCGTGAAATACCATTATACGAATTTAGTGGCTCTGGAGAGCATTTGATTTTACATATACAAAAGAAAGATTTAAGCACAAATGAACTTTTAAAAGATTTAAGTGCAGCAACAGGAATTAAAGCAAAAGATTTTGGTTACGCAGGTCTTAAAGACAAGCAAGGACTTACATTTCAATACATTTCAATGCCTAAAAAATACGAGAAAGAATTAGCTAAATTTTCTCATGAAAAATGTAAAATTATTGATACTTTTTTACACAATAATAAATTAAAAATCGGACATTTAAAAGGTAATTCATTTTTTATAAGATTAAAAAAAGTTAATAAAATTGACGCCTTAAAGATTGAGCAAATTTTTACAAATATTAAAGAAAATGGCTTTCCTAATTATTATGGCTATCAGCGTTTTGGCAAAGATAATGATAATGCAAAAACAGGCTTAGAAATATTAAAAAACGAATTAAAATTTAAAAATAATAAATTAAATAACTTTTTAATTTCTGCATTTCAAAGCGAATTATTCAACACATATTTATCAAAAAGAATAGAAATTTCAAGATTTAGCAATGATTTTTCTAAACAAGAATTATTAGCACTTTATAAGGATAAAACTTTAGTTGAAAATCTAAAAAAACAAGAACAATTTTTTAAATTATTTGATAATGAAATATATGAGCATTATCCTTACGGCAAGGTATTTAATGAGAATTTAGAAGATGGTTTAAAAAGATTTTTAGCAAGGGATATTAGCCCTTCTGGATTGATACTAGGAAATAAGCCTAAATTAAATGAAGGTTTTTTAGGTGAAATTGAAAATAGCATATATAAGGATTATTTTGATTTATTAAAAACTCAAAATGGTTCAAGAAGATATTTATGGACTTACACAAATGATGAAAAAATTAACTATAATGAAGAATTAGCACAACTTAGCCTTGAATTTAGCCTACAAAAAGGCTCATACGCAACAGTCGTGCTTGATGAAATAATACATTTAGAAAGGAACGAAGAATGATTTTAATTACAGGTGCAGCAGGTTATATTGGCTCAATTACAAGTTATCATTTTTTAAAGAATAATTATAAAGTTATAGGTATTGATAATATTAGCACTGGAAATGCAAGGGCTTTAGAAGTGTTAAATAAATTTGATAATTTTAAATTCTACGAAGGAAATTTTGGAAATTTAGAACTACTAGAACAAATAGTAACCAATAATAAAATAGATTGTGTAGTGCATTTTGCAGCTAATACTAGCGTATTTGAAAGCACGCAAAATCCATTAAAATATCATGATAATAATGTATCAAATATGATTAATTTATTAAAAATTTGTGAAAAATACGATATTAATAATTTTATTTTCTCAAGTTCTGCTGCAACTTATGGAGAACCAAAAACTAATGAATTAATCACAGAAGATACTCCAAAAAATCCTATAAATCCTTATGGTTTAACAAAACTAATAGGCGAATATATATTAAATGATTTATCAAATGCTAAGAAAGAATTTAATTTCATAGCATTAAGATACTTTAATGTTGCAGGAGCAAGCCTAATTGCACCTTTAGGTCAATTTAGTAAATCTAGCTTACTTATAAAAATAGCTGCTGAATGTGCTGCTAATAAAAGAGATAAAATGTATTTATATGGTAATGATTATAATACCCCTGATGGAACTTGCGTAAGGGATTATATACACGTTGATGACTTGGCTATCGCACATATTGAAGCATTAAAATATTTAAAAAACCAAAAAACAAGTCAAGCCTTTAATGTTGGGTACTCAAAAGGAACTAGCGTAAAAGAAGTAATTGATATTATGAAAAAAATCAGTGGTAATGATTTTAAAGTAGAAATGGCAGATAGACGCACAGGAGATCCTAGCTCACTTGTAGCATCTAATAAAAAAATAACTTCTTTAACAGACTGGAAATATAGTAACGACAACCTTGAATTAATTTGCAAAAGCGCTTATGAATGGGAGTTAAAAATATAAACTCAATTCCTATTTTAAATTCAATACATTTTAAGAATTTAAAATAGGAGATAATACTTTAAAATAAAAGGCAAATTGGTATTATATTGTTAATTTCAATATTTTAAATATAAAGATATTTTAGAGCTTTTATATATTTTATTTTGTATTTGCAATAAACAATATTTACGATATTAAAGATTTTGGAATTTAAAATCAAAACTTTATATAAAACTAAAAAATAATATCTTAAAATAGCTCTTATTATTTAATAATATTTTATATAAAAATTAAGATAACTACAACTATAAAAACTTATCTTATAAAATGAAAATTTATTTTATTAATTAAATAGCACGCTGCCTAAGCGTATCATATTTGCTCCACTTTTAATAGCTATTTCATAATCACTACTCATACCCATAGAGCAAATCTTAGCTCCATCTTTTTTAAGCTCATCATAAATCTTATAACACAAATCAAAACTCTTAATAATTTGCTTAATATCATCGCTCATAGCACCTATACACATAACCCCTACAGGCTTTATGAATTTACAATTTTGTTTAATCGCTAAATACTCATCAATTGCTTTACTTGGATTAATACCAGCCTTGCTATCTTCGTTAGCCACATTTATCTCAAGCAATGTATCTAGCTCATAATCAAGTCTAGCATCAACATATTTTGCAAGGTCTAAATTAATGCAACTTTGCCACATAATAGGCTTTGTTTTTATGAGTAAATTAGCTTTGTTTTTTTGCAAATTTCCTATGAAATGCCAGTTAATATCACTTGATAATTCAGCCTTTTTTCTAGCTAAATCCTGCACTTTGTTTTCGCCAAATTCAATTTGTCCTAATTTATGTAAAGCCATTATTTTCTCATCTGTTGTATATTTACTAACCGCTATAATTCTTATATCTTTATATTTTTCTTTTAGTTCTAAATAAGTCATTTTTCTACCTTAATGAATATAATTTTTTTCTCTCGCTTGAGCTTGGAATATCTAGTAATTTTCTATATTTTGTGATAGTTCTTCTTACTATTTTTACATTAAATTCTTTTTCTATTTTTTCTAAAATCAATTGATCGCTTAAAGGTTTTAAGTGATTTTCATTTTTGATTAATTCGCTTACAAATTCTTTGATGGTTTTATTACTTGTGCCATCGTTTAATTCTGCTGCAAAAAAGTCTTTAATAGCTATTATCCCACGATTTGAGCTAATGTATTTATTAGCTATTGCGCGGCTAATTGTGCTAGTATTTCTATCAAGTTCGGTTGCTAAATCCTGCATTTTTAATGGCTTAATATCTCCACCTAAAAAATAATCATATTGATATTCAACTATCATTAAGGCAAGTTTTTTTAAAGTCGCCTTTCTCATCTCTAAAGCATCTACTAAATTTTTAGCATTTTTTACTTGTTCTTTTAACTCTTTATAGTCTTGAATTTCAATCTGCGGATAATAATCATCATTGATAATTATTTCTAATTTTCCATTCTCATTTAAGATATAAATATCAGGGATAATCTCTTTGCTATCTTCTAAATCATCAATAAAAGGCGGTAGATTAAAGCTTTTTATAATTCTTATTGCGTCTTTATATAAAGGATTTTTAGTATATTTTGATAAATTATCTAAATCATTTATAAGCTTTTTGCATAACAAAAATAATTCATTTTCTAAATTCGCATTCAATAAGCAAAACTCTAAAGCTTCAATATAATTAATCGCACCAACTCCTAAAGGCTCAAGGTAGCAAAATCTCTTTCTAACTTTTTCTATATCTTCTAATAAATATCCTAAACAAATATTTTCATCATATACAAAATATCCATTCTCATCAAGACAACTTATAATAATTCTTGCAATTTCTTGAGATTTTTGAGTAGGAAATAAAGTCTTATTAAGCTGTAATTCTAAATCATCATATATGCTTTTTTTAGCGATATTTAATTCTTCAATCAAACCACCGCCTTTAGAATATAATTGTCTTATACTTTTGTTAGATTTTTTATCATTTATTTCTTTTTTTGAGCTAATTTTTATACAAGGATTATCTTTTGCTAGATTATTTACTTCATCTTCTAAATCATCACTACTAGCTTGAAGCAGTGGCAACCAGCTTCTAAGGGTTTGAGATAATTTTGGCTTTTGGCTTACTTGCTGACGGACTTTTAACATTATAAAGAAAAGTTTTTACCTAAATATTTGCTTTTTACTATTTCATTATTTGCAATTTCTTTAGCACTTCCACTAGCTAAAATACTACCACTATCTAAAACATAAGCTTTATCACAAATTCTAAGGGTCTCACGGACATTATGGTCAGTAATTAATACGCCTATATTTAAATCTTTTAAATCCTTAATAATGCTTTGAACATCATTAATACTTTTTGGATCAACCCCAGCAAAAGGCTCATCAAGTAATAAAAACTTAGGCTCTAAAACTAAAGCTCTAGCTATTTCTAATCTACGACGCTCCCCACCACTAAGACTTTTTGCAAGGCGGTCTTTTCTATCATAAATCTTTAAAAGATTTAATTTTTCTTCTATTAATTCATCTATATTTTTAAGCCCTTTAAGCTCTGCTGCAATTTGCATATTTTCCCAAACACTTAAATCTTTTAAAACACTTGAATCTTGTGGTAAATAACCAATGCCTAGAATTGCGCGTTTATGAAGTGGCTCGTTAGTAATATTTAAATCATCTAAAAAAATATCCCCAGCACTAGGGCTAACAAGTCCGCAAATCATATAAAATGTAGTAGTTTTTCCTGCACCATTACTTCCAAATAATCCTACTATTTGAGAATTATCCATACTAATATCTACATTTTTTATAATTTCTATATTTTTTATACTTTTCTTTAGACCACACGCTTTTAAATTAACTAAACTCATAAAGCCTACCTTCATTATTAGTGCTAATTTTTACAATCTTGTATCTAAGTGCAAATTGCTCTAATATTTTTATAAAATCATCATCAGCCCATTCAATTAAATGAAGACCATCATTAAACAAATTCTCAAACAAACCATTTTCTATAAAAGCTTTTGTTCCTTTTTGATAAATATCATAATGATAAATCGTATTAGTATCGTTTTTATAAGTATTTAATACACTAAAAGTTGGAGAAATTGCTTTTTGATTTAATTTTTTATTTGCTATTTTATTTACTAAAGTAGTCTTTCCACTAGCTAAATCGCCTTGTAATAAATAAATCCCATTATCACCAAACTCATTTACCACTAAATCTAAATTATCTAAATTAGCCTTGATTATCATCTAGTTTTTCCACATATTCATTTGATTTTGCTTTAGCTACATTTTTGGTTGTAGGTAAAGCTAATACCTTAAATCTAATTTGCTCGTTTAAAAGATTTAGACTTATAATATCGCCAACTTTTACTTCTTTACTAGGTTTAACAACATTTCCATTTATACAAATTACGCCGTTTTTACACATATCAAGTGAAATTGAACGGCGTTTTGTGATATTTACTGCATTTAAAAATTTATCTACTCTCATAAAGAGCATTTTAGCTAGTTAGGAATAATTATTGCTTACAATTTAATCGTTTTTAAGAACTCAAATCTTTTTTTATACATTGAGCGTTTTTTTGATGGTATTTCTTCTAAATCTTTTTGCAAATATTCTAATACATAAAATGATTTTTCTTCTTTAATAATTTTTGTATTTTCTTGCCATATTTCGTCATAATTTGGTATTACAAATACTCTTCCATCTCTTTTTCTATTGCGTTTAAATCTTGATACTAAAAATCTATCCTTTACTCCGCAAACTTTATTTATACCTAAAAACTCAGCAAAAATAAAAGCAAAAAATATAATAAAATTAAGCGGTCTTAAGCCAAAATAAACTTTAGTAAATTCTTTTATCTCATCTTTAGTATTTAAATTACCTTGTAAAGCTGTGATTAATAAAGCATCATTTAATAAAACAAAACTTAAAGAATATAAAAGCTCATTTTTATAATGCAAATGAATTGTAAAAAGTCCTTCGCTAATTACTTTAGGATTTGAGCTAAGCGTAATTTTTAAATCAAATTCGTTAAAAATAATCTCATCATTACTTAAAATATCCAAAAATCTATTTGTAATAATTTCTAAATCCCTTTTAAAACATTCATTTGAATATTCAAAAGTAAAATTAGTAGCCCCGTATTTTTTGCATAACATATCATTGTGATATTTTAAATTCTCGCTAAATTTATTAGATAATTTCGGATAATCTAGTAGAATTTGATTTAGGAATTTATGATTTTTAAAATGAATTATCTTTCTTAAAAAAAATCTAATATTTAATAATTTTTTACTCTTCATTTCTTCGCTTTTATTTTTAAATATGTAAAAATCACAATCAATAAAACAAGTAAAATAATTGGCATATAAGATGAATATTCATCAAAAGTTTTAGCCAAGCTATCTCCTAAATAAAACGCCGCATAAAACACCACAACAGCCCAAATAAAACAAGAAATTAGATTATAAATGCTAAATCTAAAAAAGCTTAATTTTGAAATCTCAGCTGCTATTGGACCTAAGGTTTTAAGCCCATAAACAAACTTACAAACTAAAGTAAAAATAAAGCCATTTTTTCTAAATAAAACTACTAAAAGAGCTAGTTTTCTTTTATGCTTTACAAGATGTTTTTGAAAGTCTTTTTTACTAGCTCTAGTAAAATAAAATAAAGCCGATGAGCCTAGAAAATTACCTACAAAAGCTACTAAAATACTAATATAAGGATTTACATTATAAGCACTTGCAAACACTCCTAAGGCAAGCAGTGCTAACATACCGCCGCCTAAAGAGTATAAAAATACTAAAATATATCCGTATTCTACAAATTTTTCTATAAATTCTTGCATTATTTCGCTAGCTCCACAGCTCTAGTTTCACGGATAACATTTACTTTAATTTCTCCTGGAAATTGTAAGCTGCTTGTTATTTCACTAGCTATTTCTTTAGCTAAAAGAACACTTTCATCATCATTAATTAGCTTAGCATTTACAATAACTCTAATTTCACGACCAGCATTAATTGCATAAGCTTTTTTAACTTGAGAATGTTGTTTTGCAATAGCTTCAAGCTCACTAACACGCTTTAAAAACGCTTCTAAAACTTCTCTTCTAGCACCTGGTCTTGCCGCACTTAAAACATCAGCCGTGCAAACTGCAGCAGCTTCAATACTTAAAGCATCTTCATGCCCATGGTGAGCAAAAATAGCGTTTAATACCACAGGATGCTCTTTGTGCCTTTCACAAACCATAGCACCTAAATCAACATGGCTACCTTCATATTCGTGAGTTAAAGCCTTGCCAATATCATGTAAAATTCCAGCACGCCTTGCAAGTCTTGTATTACCACCACATTCAGCTGCGATAATTCCTGCTAAATGTGCAACTTCTAAGCTATGTGCTAATGCGTTTTGTCCGTAACTTGCACGATATTTTAAACGGCCAATTAATTTTACTAATTCAGGAGCCATTTTTGTAAGTCCTAAATCCATTATGATATTTTGACCTTCATTAAACATTTCTTCTTCAAATTCTTTTGAAACTCTTTCGTGTAATTCTTCAATTCTAGCTGGCTGAATTCTTCCATCATCTATTAATAAATCAATTACTTTTTTAGCAATTGCACGGCGTAAAACATTAAATGAGCTAATAATAATTGCGTTTGGAGTATCATCAATAATTACATCAACACCTAAAACCATTTCAAGTGTTTTTATATTTCTTCCTTCTTTACCAATAATTCTTCCTTTTAAATCATCACTTTTAAGATTTATTACGCTAATTAATCTCTCACTTGCATATTCACCTGCAAATCTAGTAGTAGCTTGCGCTAAGATATATCCTGCTTTTGCCTTTGCTTGAGATTTTGCTTCTTCTTCGCATTTTCTTACAATATGAGCGATTTCATCTCTTGCATCTTCTTTAGCTTGATTTATTACTAATTCTCTTGCTTCGCTTTGAGTTAAACCACTTATATTTTCAATACTGCTTAATAATTCTTGCATTTTTGCTTCGCAAGATTTTTTAAGCATATTTGCTTCTTCCATCAATTCATTTGCAGCTTGCTCGCTTTTTACAATACTTGCTTTAAATTCATCTAATTTTTGTTCGTTTATTGCTAGAATTTGCTCTTTTTTCTCAATTTCTAGAATTTTCTTATCGTGTTCTTTTTGAAGTTCTAAAATCTTTTCATCATAAGATTTTTTATAACTCAACTCAATCTTACCCTCACTTGCTTTGGCATTTTCTAGAACTTTATCAGCATTTCTTAGTATTTTTTCAGCTTCATATTCAATCACTTTTGCTTTTGCTTTTGCTTGTTCTTCGTGAATTTTAAAATGAGCTTCGTGTATTCTTTTGGCTACTAAAACCCCTAATGCTCCTCCTAGAATAAATACCGCTAATAACGATATAATTTCAACTAATGTCATAACTTCTCTTTCTTTTTATTGTTTTACCATTTGCGATATAAAAATCGCCTTGAATATCCGATTTTAAACAAATTTTGTTTTTAGTAACGGATTTTATATTTTGAATAAAAATAATTAATAAATCATAATCAATTTTAGAAAAAGTTCTATCGTAAAATCCTTTGCCAAAACCTACTCTTCTAAAATCCTTATCAATTCCTAAAACAGGTATAATTGCAATATCAATTTTAACATTTTCAATCTTACTTGAGCTTTCTTTTATTTTAAATCTAACTTCACTTAATGGAAACCTTAATTTATTAAAAGCTAAACTATTATCACTAAGCATTTTTGGAATATAAATATTGAATTTTTTACATAAAAATCTTTTGTATTTATATAGATTTATTTCTTTATCTTTTGCAATATAAATTAAAAGATTTAATTTTTTATTTGTTTTAACTTTAGATATTATTTTTAAAATAGCTCTAAAACTTCCGTAATTTTTACAAAATTTATAATTTTCTTTATGAAATTTTTCTCTTATTAACTTTTTATCCATAATCTAACCTAAAAAATTTATAAGCATATTACATAAGGAATTAAAATGAAAGCTATATTGCTAAGCGTTGCTTTATTGTTTTTTACAGCTTGTTTTGATAAGAAAGAAGATAAAAAAGAAGAAGAAAGCGAACAAATTACTCAAGTTGAAGTTAAAAAAGAACCTGATTTTAATAGACTAATTAAATTCTCTTTAAAATTTTATAATAGCGATGAGATTTTTGAAATTAAAAGAATTAATAATGATAATAAAGACTTAGAATTTACTTCAAATGATAAAATTATATTATTTAATTTCTTTACTACTTGGTGCCCACCTTGCAAGGCTGAAATTCCACACTTAAATGATTTAGCATTAAAATATAAAGATAGATTAAGAGTTATTGGTGTTTTATTAGAAGATAAAAGTGATGAAGAAATAGCTAAATTTATTAAGGATAATGGTATTAGCTATGATATTGTTACAGGTGATAATAATTACACATTTTTAAAAGTTTTAGGAGAAATTAACGGCATTCCATATATTGCTTTATACGACCAAAATGGTAAAAACATAAACAACTATCTAGGTGCAGTTTATGAAGAAATGCTTGATATTGATATTCAAAAGGTTATGAAATAATGTTAGATTTTTTAAAAAAAGGCTTAGCAAAAACACTTGAAGCTATAAATCAAGTAAAACCAAAAAACGAAAAAATAAGTAAAGATTTATTAGAAGAAATGCTAGTAAATGCTGATATTACTTATGAAATAGTAGAAGAGATTTTATACTACTTACCGCCTAAAGATATAGTGCAAAGAGCAGATTTAGAAAGAGTAATGAGCTCATATTTTATGTATGAAAATCCTAATTCAAATTCTAATGATAAACCATTTGTAGAATTGATATTAGGTGTAAATGGAGTAGGAAAGACTACAACCATAGGAAAATTAAGTAATTTTTATAAAAATCAAGGCAAAAAAGTTTTACTAGGAGCTTGTGATACTTTTAGAGCAGGTGCAATTATGCAACTTGAACTTTGGGCTAGTAAGAATAATTGCGATATTGTAAGCACTAAGCAAGGGCATGACCCAAGTGCAGTTGCATTTGATACCATTACAAAAGCACTTAGCAAAGGTTATGATAATGTGATTATTGATACAGCAGGAAGATTAGAAAATAAAAAAAATCTAGCAAATGAACTAGAAAAAATAATAAGAATTTCATCTCGTGCTTATGAAAACGCTCCACATAGAAAAATTCTAGTCCTAGATGCAACTCAAGGAAATAGTGGTATTAATCAAGCAAAAGTTTTTAATGATTTAGTAAAGCTTGATGGAGTAATTATTACTAAACTTGATGGAACAAGTAAAGGTGGTTCATTATTTGCAATCGCAAGAGAATTAGAGCTACCAATTTTATATTTTGGATATGGAGAAGGTGCAAATGATATTGCTCCTTTTAAAGCAAATGAATATTTAAAGGTTCTTTTAGACGGAATTTTTAACAATGGCTAAGAAAAAATCAAGCCTTTATGAATGCCAAGCTTGTGGTAATCAGCAAATTAGATTTTTAGGCAAATGCCCTGAATGTGGGGCATTTAATTCATATTTAGAATTAAATCAAACTCAAATTGAAGTATTAAAAAACGAAATAAAACCAAATTCAAATAAAGCAGTTAGCATTAAAGAAGTTTTAATTGAGCAAGTTGATAGATTTTCAACTTATGATAAAGAGCTTGATTTGGTTTTAGGTGGTGGGCTTGTTGTAGGCTCATTAGTTTTACTAGGTGGCTCTCCTGGCGTTGGAAAATCAACTTTACTCTTAAAAACCGCTGCAAACTTAGCGAAAAATGGCAAAAAAGTCCTTTATGTTAGTGCTGAAGAGAGTAAAAGTCAAATAAAACTTCGTGCAAATAGATTAAATGCTAATGAAGATAATTTGTTTTTATTAACTGAATTATGTTTTGAAAATATTAAAAATGAAGTTTTAAGCAATAATTATGAAGTCTTAATTATAGATAGTATTCAAACTATTTATTCAGAAAATATAAGTTCGTGTGCTGGTTCAATCACTCAAGTAAGAGAGCTTACATTTGAGCTAATGAAACTAAGCAAAAGCAATAATATTAGCACATTTATAATAGGACATATCACTAAAGAAGGCTCAATTGCAGGACCTAGAGTGCTTGAGCATATGGTTGATGTGGTGCTTTATTTTGAAGGTGATGCTAGTAAGGAATTAAGAATTTTAAGGGGCTTTAAAAATCGTTTCGGAAGCACTAGCGAAATAGGCATTTGGCAAATGAGTGAAAATGGACTTATAAGTGCAAACAATATTAAAACTAGATTTGTAGGTAAAAATCATGCAGGAAGTGCTCTAACTATTATTTTAGAAGGTAGCAGAGCAATTACTCTTGAAGTTCAGGCTTTAGTATGCGAAAGTGCTTATGCTAAAAGAAGTGCAACTGGATTTGATAGAAATAGACTTGATATGATTTTAGCCTTGCTTGAGAGAAAATTAGAAATTCCACTTGCAAGATATGATGTATTTATAAATATTAGCGGTGGGATAAAAGTTAGTGAAACTGCTGCTGATTTAGCAGTTGCGGCTGCTATAATATCTAGCTTTAAAAATAGAGTTTTAAGCAATGAGAGTGTATTTATTGGGGAGCTTAGTTTAAATGGTGGAATTTGCGAAGTTTTTAGCCTTGATATTAGACTTAATGAAGCAAAAAATCAAGGCTTTAAAAATGCTATAATTCCAAATAAAAGTAATTTTAAAGGTATTAAATGCTTTGTAGCTAATGAGTTAGCTCAAGTTTTAGAATGGATGTAAGTATGAAAAAAGCTTTTACTATGATTGAATTATTAGTTGTTATGGTTGTTGGTGCTATACTTAGTGCGGTTGCTGTTTCTAAAATACATACAAGTGAATTAATAGATGCTGCTAGAAGTATTGCAAACGATATTAGATATACAAAAATTCTAGCGTTAGGAGATGACGCTTATGATGGAACAAATAGTTATCATAATAAATATTATCGTTTTACAATAGCTTCTAATAAGATTTATAAAATTAGTAAAGTTGAATATAACTCAAAAGGAACAACACCAGTTTTAACAGAATATGCTGAAGATTTTTTAAATCCTGATAAAAGAATATGTGATTTTGAAAAAGATGAAGCGTGTGCTACAAGAACAGCTATTCTTAAAATTAAAAAATATAATATAACATTTACCCCAACTACACCAACCACAACTCCTGCTAGTGGTCTAACGCCAACTGATACTATTATATTTAATGAATTAGGAGAGCCTTTAAACTTTAATCAAAATCCAAGTGGTTTTAAAATAGAAATTTCAAAAGGTAGTGATATAGCTTGTATTTATGTAGAACAATATTCTGGATTTGTACATATTGACAAAGCTGCGTGTAAGTAAAAAAGGTTTTACTTTAATTGAATTAGTTTTAGTTTTAGTTGTTGCTGGAATACTCTCAAGTATAGCAATATCAAAAATCAATTCAAATTCTTTAATCCTAGCAGCTAGGAGTTTATCTCAAGATATTTATATACTTCGTGATTTAGCACTAAATTACGATGTATATGATTATACGACAAATTACGATAAATCATATTGGCAAATATATTTTCATTGTGTAGCAAATACAAAAACTTCATATAACAAATATAAATGCAATCATCAAGAATTTGGATATAGTATTTTTAGCGATAGCATAGGTTCTAGCTCATCAAATCCAGATGCAAATGAATTAGCAAAAGATTTATTTGATAAAACAAAACTAATTGGAGCTAGATATGCAGGAATAAGTATAGATGATAATTTGCTTACAACAAGGACAAATCTTACAAAAAGCTTTGGAATAACTAAAATTGATGTATTTTATAATCTAAATAATAAATACAAAAAAACTCACAGAATAATGGTAAATGAATTAGGAGAATTATTTGCAAGTTCATATACTAATAAAACAAAAACTTATAATCTAATAAAAGCTAATTCATATATTATTAGACTAAGCAAATCAACTAATATAGACCAAAATAACTCAATATGTATTGTAATAAATAATGTAGGTTTTACAACAATTCCTAAAAATAATAACGGACAACTTATTTCTAATATCAAAAAGCCTATATATTGTCATAATTTATAAATTACTAAAATATAAAAATACAAATATAGAATTAACATTTTTTAAAAAGGAGATAATATGAAAAAAATTTTATCAACACTAATATGTGTAATCAGCCTAAACGCACAAAACTTCATAGGTGCTGATTTTATGGTAGGAAAAGCTAAAGATTACGGGCTTAATTTAAGCGATAATGGTATTTATCAAGGAAGAATTTTTATAAATTCTTATAAACTTAGTAATTATGATAATGATTTTGTTTTTAGTGCAGATTTAAGCATTCACGACTTTGATTCAGAATATAAAAATAATATAGAAAGTGGCAAAATTTCAAGCACTTATACTGCTGTTAATGTATTAGGTGGTATTGGATTTTTTAATAATAATGTAGGAGTTAAATCAGGCTTTAATATCTTAGGTGGCTTAGGTCATGAAAAAATCAAAAGCAAAACTAATACTAAAGATTTAGTAGCTAATACTAATTTAATCAAATTAGGAGCTAGCACTATGAATATTTTTGATGAAGGATTAGTTGTTGAAGCTAGTGCTTTTGCAAAATTTTATTTAGATAATAAAAGAGATAAATTATTTAACGAGCAACAAAAAAGACTAAATTATGAAGCAAATCTTATGCTAGGTTATAAATTCACTCGCAATTTAGACGGCTTTTATGCAGGAATTAAAGCAAGTTATACAAATGATGTAATAGCTAAAGGTATTAGATACGGAGTTAATTTAGGATATAGTTTTTAAGAATTTAAAACTAGGAATTAAAATTCCTAGTTTGAATATATTTTTACTAAATTAAGTGCTACTTCATAAGATTTTTCAAGTGATTTAACAGGTAAAAACTCAAATCTTGAATGAAAATTATGCGCTCCTGTGAAAAAATTCGGGGTAAAAAGACCCTTTACACTCAACGCACTTCCATCAGTCCCACCACGCATAGCAATTGTATTTGCTTTAATATTTGATAGTTCAAAAGCTTTATATAATTTATCTAAACTATCTTTATTATCATCGTTTAAAGCATCTTTTAGATTGTAATAAGTATCGCTCATTTCTAGTTTAAAACTAGCTTTTTTATATTTATTTTGCATAAAATCAACGCAAGTTTTAATGTATTCTTTTTTCTCTTCAAACTTAGCTTTATCGTGGTCTCTTATATTTAAACACACACTAGCTTCGTTTTGATTTGAGTGCATTTCATTTATCCAAATATAGCCATCTTTATCTTTTGTATTTTCAGGGGTTTGCAATCTATCAAAAAGATTTATAAACTCATTTGCTAATAAAGTTGGATTTAGCATTATTTTATAAGCATTCATTGGGTGTGCTGAAACACCTATGATATTAAGCTTTGCACTTGCTGCGTTAAATGTCTCATACATTAATTCCCCAACCTCACAACAATCAATCGTATAAGGATGAGTTGTCCTAAAATCATCTAAATTAAGCTGCTTTGAGCCTAAAAGCCCTATTTCTTCATCAGGCACAAAAGCTAAAAATATATCAGGATGATTAATATCACTATTTTTAAGAGTTTTAATTAAGTTCATAATAACAGCAATTGCAGCCTTATTATCAGCTCCTAAAACAGATGAACCATCGCTAAAAATAATGTCTTCATTTAAATACTTCATAATTTCAGGGTGTTTAGAAATCTCTAAAACTGCCTTGCCTAAATCTAAATCCTTGCCTTCAAATCTTAAAATCTTAGGATTTACACAAGGACTAAGCCCAACATCAATAGTATCAAGATGAGCTACAAAACCTAAGCTAGTCTTAGTTTTATCACCAGCTAAAAGTGCGGTTAAAATGCCATTATCATTTAGCTTAATTTCGCTAAGTCCTAAATTCTCTAGCTCACTTTTTAATAATTTCGCTAATTGCAACTGCCCTTCGCTAGTAGGAGTATTACTCTTACTAGCGTCGCTTTGAGATGAGATTTTTACATATTTTATAAAGTCTTCTACCAACATATCTAACCTTTAAAATTATAAACATAAGTAGTATCAAATCCTAACGGAAGACCTAAAGCCCAGAATATAAATAAACTACCAACTAAAGCTATCCATAAAGCAATACCAAATGGAAGCATTAATGAACTAAGTGTTCCAACTCCTGTTTTTTTATAATATTTTTGACAATAACCAATCACTAATGGGTAAAATGGAAACATAGGTGTCATAACATTTACTGCACTATCACTCGTCCTATATGCTGCTTGAGTAAGTTCAGGACTAATTCCAAGTAACATTAACATAGGAACAAAAATAACGCTTAATATAGCCCATTTTGATGTAGCTGATGTAACAAAAATATTTAAAAAACTTGTAAATATAATCACTCCTAAAACGGTGAAAACTGAAGGCATATTCATACTCTTTAAAAACTCAGCTCCTGAAATTGCTAATAGAGTTGAAAGATTTGAAGTATTAAATACATATAAAAACTGCCCGCATACAAAACAAAATACAATAAAGGTAGTAAGAGTATTTAAACTACTAGCAGCCATTTTTGATAAATCACTTGATGTTTTTATAGAGCCACTGATTTTTCCATATACATATCCTGGAATTGCTAAGAATAAAAATACTAATGGAACAATAGCTTTCATTAAAGCCGCATCAGCACTAGTAAGTGAGCCATTAGCACCACGCATAACAGAATTCTCTGGGATTGATACAACAAATAATAATAAAGCCATAAATATAAATGTTAAAGTCGCTCCCCAATAAGCTTTATTTTCTTGTGAGCTTAATTTCTCATTTTCTAAATGAGCGATTTTACAATCACTATCAATAGGCATAGTTTTATTTAGCATAGGCTCAATAATTTTTGAGCTAACAAACCAACAAGCAGCAATTACGCTAAAGGTTGAAAAAATACTTAAAAAATAATTACATAATACATTTACGCTTATTTCAGGGTCAATTGTCCTTGCTGCTTTTTGAGTAAATTCTTGCATTAACGGATCAACTACACTTGGAATATAACTAGCACTAAACCCACCTGCAAGTGCAGCAAATGAAGTAGTAATTCCAGCTATTGGATGGCGACCTGCACTATAATACATAGCAGCTGCAATTGGCATTAAAAATACATAAGCACTATCTGATACTATATGACAAAATATAGAAATTAATATAACCACAGGAACAACAATGCTTTTTGGAACTATTCCTATCATTTTAATTAGTAATGCTCTAATATAACCACTGCCTTCTGCAATACTAACTCCTAAAGTAGCAACTAAAACTAATTGTAAAGCAGGAAAAGTTATAAAATTAACGCCTAATCTAACTATTAATTCAGTTAAATTATGAATTTCAAACATATTTTTAACTACAATTTTTTCGTGACTAACTGGATGAATATAAGAAAAGTCAATAAAACTTAATGCAAAACTTAAAATCATCACAATAAAAAATGCAATTAAAAAAAGAATTGTAATATCAGGTAATTTGTTTCCTAATACTTCAATTTTGTGTAAGATTTTTTCAAATCCATTTCGTTTGATTTGCTGGTTTTCTACCATTAAGGCTCCTTTTTGATAAAATGAAAGGACTTATGTTACAATAAAATCAGATTTTAAGCAAAGAAAATTAGCACTTTTATGTGTTAATGTAACTTTTCGTAACAAATATTAAAAAGGTGATTAAAAAAGATAAATAAGATGATAAGTGGTGCGGATGAGAGGACTTGAACCTCCACGCATTGCTGCACCAGATCCTAAGTCTGGCGTGTCTGCCAATTTCACCACATCCGCTAAGTGGTACGCCCAAGAGGATTCGAACCTCTGACCTACGGCTTAGAAGGCCGTTGCTCTATCCAGCTGAGCTATGAACGCACACTAAAAATAAAAGCTGTATATTATCCTAATAAAATTAATTTTTGCTTAAATTAAATTATATTTTTTATTATTTTATTTCTACCTGTATTTTTAGCCTCATATAAACACTTATCAACTCTTGTTATATATTCATCTAAAATATTATTAGCAAAATTATCTTCTATAAAAACTAAACCTATACTAACGCTAGTAGTTAAGCTTTCAACAGAAAATGTAGAATTTGAATACTCTATTCTAAAATTCTCACAAGCATTTTCAAAATCTAAAGCAGATACGTTATAAGCTAATATTAAAAATTCTTCTCCACCCCATCTACAAATCAAATCAGTATATTCTCCAAAATGCTTTCTCATTAAATTTGCACAATTTTTTAATACTTCATCTCCCACACTATGTCCGTAAGTATCATTTACTTTTTTAAAATAATCAACATCTATTAAAGCAATACTTACCTTACTTTTAATATTTAAATCTTCAATACTATCTATAAAACACCATCTATTCATAAGTCTTGTTAAATAATCAAAATTTGCACTTTTATCAAGCTTTTTATTTATATTTTGTCTATTTTCTAATTCAATATATATTTGTTTTCTTAAAACACTTGATACAATTACAAAAATAGTTGATACTACAATCCCATTAAAACAATTAAAATAGAATTTAGAACCATCGCTAAATAAATATAAAGGTATATCTAAAGAATAATCATTCACACAAAAAAAATAATACATTGCCAAATAATAAATAAGTCCGAAAGTCGCTATTAAATATATAATGTATTTTTTCCTATAAATACCTATATAAAAATAAGATATTATAGGTAATATATAATATTCAAACCCATAACCCCACCCAAGATAATAAATTGAGCTAGCAGAAAAAACAAAACAAGAAAAAAAAGTAACATAAATACAAGCATTAAAATTATTACTCTTAACAAATACTAACGATACTAAAAATAATCCAGCTAGCATAAAATACGTTAAAAACAAATAAGGAATATCATTAATTATCATTATTAAAGCATATACTAAATTAAAAACTAAAATACCTTTCATAATTTTTTCAGCTTGTAAAACTTCTACTAGTTCATATTTTCTTTTTTCAAAATCTATCATATTTGTCCTAAAACTATAGTTTCTACTTTATTTTTACCTGATTTTTTACCACTATATAAGGCATTATCAGCTTGAGATAGCATATAATCTATACTTTCAAGTCTTAAAGAATAACAAATTCCAAAAGTAATTGTAGTTTTCCTAGCATTATAACCATCTTTATGAGTATAGTTAGCAAAATCTTCCCTAATCTCATTCATTAGTTCTTCACTTTCATCTATGCTAAGACCTGTTAATAGCATTAAAAACTCTTCTCCACCCCATCTAGCTACATAACTAGAAGCTCTTTTAGATATTTTATCTTTAATGATTTTTGCTGTATTTTTAAGAACAATATCTCCAAAATTATGACCGCACTCATCATTTAAACTCTTAAAATTATCAATATCACCTAAGACAATTACCATAGAACGAATCTGGTCTTTTTGAAAATAATTATGATATATATGTAAAATTTCATTCATTGCACGACGATTTAAAATATTTGTCAAATAATCATAATCAGCTTTATTTTGTAATTTAATGCTTTCTTTTTCTAATATTTTACTTTCATTCTCATCAATACTATGCGTATAAAACGAATAAAAAATAATTACAGAAGTAATATTTATAACATTAAATACATATACAAAAACCATATATTCGCTTTCAAAATCAGGAACATCTTTTGTAATAATTATTGTAACTATAAATAAAATAATTTCAAAAATACCAATAATCAAAGGATATTTAGAACTGCTAAAGTCATGAACATAGCCAAGAGATAAAAGTGCTATCATAACTATTAAAAAACCATATCCTTGCCCTAAAATATATGTGCAAATTGAACAAGACAGCAAAACAGAAGCATGTGTAAAATAAACAGCAATATTATGATATTTGTCAATTTTTAAAATAAAAATCGTAGCTACTAAAGCAATAAAAGCTTCAATAAACTTAATATTAACCATAGGATAAAGACCTAGAAAATAAAACACACTCCCATAAGTAGTATGGGTTATTGTTAGTAAAATCATTGTGATTTTTACTAATTGTCTTATATTATCTATCTTTCTAAATTCATTCATCTTCTATACGCTTTGCTTCTATCCTATTTCTACCGCTATTTTTTGCCATATACAATAATTCATCAACTTTTTTAATATAATTATCAAAATTACTATATGAAAAATCGCCATTTACATGCAAACAACCAACACTAGCACTTATCGTAAAATCGCCAGCACAGAATTTATTATTTTTTAGCTCTTTTCTAAAATTATTACACGCTTCATAAAATTCTTCTTCACTGCAACCTAATGCAAATACTAAGAATTCTTCCCCGCCCCACCTAGCAATCATATCAGTATATCTTGAAAAATTAAGCTTTATGCAACTTGCAGTTACTCTTAAAACTTCATCTCCAACACTATGCCCATAAGTATCATTAACTTTTTTAAAAAAATCTATATCTATTAAAGCAAAATGAAAATTCTTTTTATATTGAATTAAATGAATTTTTTCCATAAAAGCCCAACGATTTAGCAAATATGTAAGCGGGTCTGTAGAAGCATTAATACTTAAAACTTCATTTACATTTTCTTTTGTCTCAATTGTTTTATAAACTTTAATTTTTAAAAAATACATAACAATTATAATTGTAAGACACGCAAATAAGCTATGAATAATATAAAATATGCCATTAATATTGTATCCAAGCACATATAATTGATTTTGTAAAGTATATTTATTAACTTCCATAAATATATACAATAATTCAAAAACTATACTCTCAAAAATTGCTAATGTATAGATAATTTTTCTATTTTCAAATTGACCGACATAACAAAAAGCTATACAAGGTATTAAAAAATATTGAGCTCCAAAACTCCAACCAAAATAAAGAACCATAAAAATAGCATAAACTATACAAACAAAATGCACCGTATATACTAAACTATTGACTTCTAATAAATCTAACTTTTTTAATGAATACAAATATATACAAGCTAAAAACAAATTAACAAACATAGGATAGTTATGACCTAACCAACCCATTAAAATAGATAATAAAAAATATAATGTTGAAAATATAATTAGTATATATCTAGCAATTTTTTTTGCTACAACTAAATCATCTTGATCTAAAAAACTTCCCATATCTAACCTAAATTAACTAACTTTACTCTATTTTTTCCAGAGTCTTTTGCACTATAAAGTGCTGCATCTGCTTTTGTTATCAATACATCTTTATTAATTAAATTTATAGAATAACTAACACCTATTGAAATAGTAACGCTAGTTTCATTTAAATTATCTTTAATTTGTAATTTTTCAATAGATTTTCTACTTTTTTCTAAAGAATTTAAAACATCATTGTAAGAGTAATTGCTAAATAGTATTAAAAATTCTTCTCCACCCCATCTAGCCACATAAGTATTTGTATTGTTTTCATATTCGTTTTTAAACACTTTAGAAACTTCTTTTAAAGCTAAATCTCCAAAATTATGACCATAAGTATCGTTTAAATGCTTGAAATTATCAATATCTCCTATTGCTAATGCTAAAGAATTTACTTCTTTATTTTTTAATTTTTCTAACATATTATCTAATATCTCATTCATAGCACGACGATTTAAAAGTGTGGTTAAATAATCATTTTCAGCTTTATATTGTAAGAATTCTTTTCTAGCATCAAGTTGCTTAATAATCTTGGCGTTTTCTCTATCATTTAGCCAAATATAAACTAGCAATGTAACTACCATAAATAAAAAATTAGCTATATTTATATATGGCATATAAGGATTTGGATAATTTGGAGTATCTTTTGTAATATAAAGCATTACAAAAAAAGCAGTCGCTTCTACAAGTCCTATACCTATTGGAACTAAGAAAGTATTGAAATTTTGTAAATATGCTAATGATAATAAAAGAACTATTATCATAGTAAAACCATAGCCCCATCCAAGATAATAAGTGCAATAACAACAAGAAAATAATATATCTAAATGCGCATATAAAGTAGCAATTGCATATCCCTTGTTTCTTATCAACACTACATAAGCTACTAATAAAGAAATAATAATTTGAATTAAGCTAGAAGGTAATAAGAAATATAGCCCCGTTAGAGTAAAACTAACAGCATATATAAGATGAACTAAGCCAATAATAACAACGGTAACTTTTATTATATATTCAAAATTATCAACTCTTCTAATCTCTTTCAACTTATTTTTCCTAAAACCATAAATCAAAAAATATTTTATAATTTAAACCTAAAATATTATTTAAAATTCCAAAACTTGGC